>NZ_JAQCWA010000011.1:0-88588 GCF_027684505.1 Butyricicoccus sp. AF18-9LB | reverse complement strand
TTTTCGATCGCGTCCTGAACGGTCTGCGCCGGCACGCCCGCACTCGCGGTGTAGCCCAGTTTAGCCGCCGCCGAGAACTCGCCCAGCGCGTCGCACAGCCGGTTCAGCGCCTGCCGCAGCTCCTCCGGCGAGGAGTCGAAATACGTTTTCAGCTCCGCCGCCTGCATGTCGGCTGGTCGGGCAGGTCAGCTAACCGCTTCGTGAACGCGCCCTGCCGATATGATTCAAATCCCATTATGAAATACCTTCTGTCCGGCGTTCCGCCGTTTGTTTGAGGTATAGAATAGCCGATTTTTCCGAAATTGCAAGAAAAACTTTTGGATTTTTGCGAATTTTTTCGGGGAAAGGGAAAACCCCCGAGGAAAATTTCCTCGGGGGTTTAGTTATGCCTTCAAATCAGCAAAACTGATTAGGAATGCATGTAGTTGTTAACGTCAACAACGATCAGGTTGATGTAATCGTCGCCAGCCTCAGAGTAAACAATTACGTTGTTCTCTACGGTGCCGTCTGCATTTACATCCTCAGCAACGTCGATGTCGAACGCACCAACGCCTACCTTATCGTCGGAGTTGACGTACAGGATAGTGGTTTCGCCAGCCTTGATCTTGTTCTTCGTGCTCAGGTCGCAGATGCTATTATCAAAGGTGATAGCGCCGGTGCCTTCGTCGTAAGAAGTGATCTTGGTCAGTGCATAGTACTCGCCGTTCACGCCGGTGGTGGTCTTGTTGTCCAGACGAGTCAGGTCAACAGTGCCATCGGAGTTGTTGGAGTACTCAAACGCGGTACGCTTGGTGATACCGGTGTTGGTATCCTCAGACTTGAAAGTAACTTCCTTGGTGCCGTCCCAAGCCTTGATGAAGGTGTACTTGGTACCATCGATAGTCTGCTCGTACGGATCGTCCAGAGCGTAAGCATAGTTGCTGTTAGAAGCGCCCGGCAGCTTGGTGTCCATAGTAACAACAGCTACCTGTGCGTATGCGTTGCCGGAAGTCAGCTCGCCCAGAGCCTCAACAGACTTCAGAGTGGTCTTGCTCCAGTTAGCAACGTCCTTACCGGTAACTACCTTGTAGTCATCGGTCTTGTACTTAACGAATACAACAGCATCGCTCTTGAAGAACAGCTTGCTATTAGTGTCATTTTTCTGGCCAGCCAGAGTTACATTACCCTTGATGTTGCCGTCAACATCCTGAGAAGCAGCGGTAGCATAGATATCGTAACCATTGCGAGCGGTGCCGGAAACCTTCTTCAGAGTGTACTTGCCCTTGGATACCTCATAGGTAGCCAGCTTCGGAGAACCGAAAGTTACCGGAGTATTATTGTATCCGTACTCGGAATCAGAATCCAACTCAACAGTCTTGCGGGAACCGTCAGAGAACATCAGGTCAGCAACCTTGGAGTTGCCAAGACCATTGGAAGAACCGGTTTCGATAACCATTACCATGTCAGCAGTGCCTGCGGTAACAGTGTCAACGAACTGAACAAAGCCGTTAACCAGAACAAGCTTTACAGTTGCGTTAGAGGACGGCCAGTCTTCGATAACATTGGTAGTGCCAGCCTTGTAGTCAGCGGTGTACCACTTGCCATCGATCATTACCTGATCGTTGCCCTTAGTACCAGTAACCTTGCCTTCAACAGTCTCAGCCTTGGTGATCAGGCCCTTGTCATCAGCATAGTTGCCCTTGGAGGAGATTACAGCGTAGTCATCCTTTTTGATGTCGGACGGATAGTTGTAGTCATCATCCTTGCGAGCGCCGCCTGCATTGATGTAGTCGGTGCCAACGTAGGTAACCTTCTTAACGGTGTAAGTGGTCACCTTCAGAATGTTGATCTTGCTGCTGTCAGTGTTAGAGATAGCCTGAACAGAAGAAGCCTTGCCGATGTTATCGCCTTCGGAGTGAGTAGCAACCCACTCATCGATGGTAGCAGCAGTAGTAAAGGTAGTGTTCTTGGTGGTGCTGAAGTCAGCAGCAACCAGTGCGCTGTTCGTGCCAGTGCCAGTAGCCTTACGGTATACCTGCGCACCGTCAACGTATACGATAGAACCGGATGCGATGGAGTACTTGGTGCCATTGATCTTCAGCTTGTTGCTATCCATCTTAACGTTATCCATTACGTTGGAAACAACAGTGTTGTCATCGGTCATGGAGTAAACGCCAAATACGTTGTCCTTGTCCTTGTACAGAACCTTAACCTTCTGATACTTCAGAGCGGAGTAGTCCTTGGTAACCTTAGTGAAAGCATCCAACTTCTTGCCAGTGCTCTCAGTCGTGTTGATGGTTACGTTCAGAGAGTAAGTGTTCTTATCGGTATCCTTGGTTACATCGTTCAGAATACCAACGGTCTTGTTCAGACCCATGTACTTCTCGCCAATGGTCTTGTTCTCGCTGCCATTGTAGTTGTACTTGGTGTAAGCGTCATCACGCCATGCAACAGTTACAGCATCAATAGCATTGTAGATCAGCTGTGCAGCGTACTGACGCGGGCAAGCTGCGGTGAAGGAAGTGTTTACGTCCTCCAGCAGACCAGCCTCATCAGCCAGTGCGTTGGTCTTTGCAGCCCAGCCTGCACCTACCAGACCTGCCTTGGTTGCATCGTAACCCAGAGTTACCAGCAGCATCTTAGCTGCTTCCTGAGCGGTTACCTTGTCGTTCGGGCAGAACTTGGTGTTGCTCTTACCAGCAATGATGCCCAGGGACTGGCAGTACTTGATGTAGCCACGAGCCCAGTGGGAACCAATGTCAGTGAAAGAGGTCTTGTCATCGTTGTACGCAGAAGCGTCAGAGTTACCGGTACGCAGAACGTAGATCATCTTCGCCATCTGCGCACGAGTTACAGTACCGTTCGGCTGGAAGGAGCCGTCTTCGAAACCTTCGATAACGCCCAGCGATACCAGAGTGTCCACTACATCAGACTTAACCTTGATGTCGGCCTGATCCGTGAACGCTGCACCAGCAAACATGGTGAATGCGCAAGCAAACGCCAGTACCAGTGCAAGAACCTTTTTGAGATTCGCGTAAAAATCCAGAAACTATGGTATAACTCGTGAATTCAGAATATATTCGCGGATTTATTGAACTATTTTAGGCCTTATGCATTTCTTTGCAAGCGCCATTATATGGATACTGCGAGTGTGTGAGAAAAACTCTGTAAATAAGATTCTTCTATGATAATTAAGGGCGATGAGCTTATGGATTAGGCTTGTTGCTCTTGTCTTATATATAACAGCTGCATGCAGACATGTCAAGAACAGGCGGTTTCCTGCCTGTCTTCTTGACCGGTCTTCCAATTATTCAGGTAAACGTCCTGTTACAATATATTTGCCTCGGACAAGTGGCAGCTAGCTACGAGCCGAGACATCTCGTTGCTTAAGCTGTTAGAATAGGAAGGTAATGGTCTGACCCTTTCTTCCAAGGGCTTCGTGCCCGTTGTTAAGTCAGTCAGCCATCCTCCTGTTCGCAGCGTTCGATTTGTGCAGGTAGAACCGCGTGTTCGTGTCACCAAACAGATAGAATCGGCAATGGGTAAAGATGGCTCTGTCCATTGCAAATTCTTTCAGGAGTGATGAACATGAATGCAGCAGGCATTGACGTTTCCAGCAGCAAGAGTACCGTGGCCGTACTTCGTCCTTTTGGCGAGGTGGTAAAACTGCCATTCGATGTGCGCCACAGCGCCGAGGAACTGGCCTCTCTGGCAGAACAGCTCAAATCCATTGCGGGCGAAACACGAGTAGTCATGGAGCACACCGGACGTTACTACGAGGGCATCGCCAAGGTTCTCCACGAGGCCGGGATTTACGTTTCAGCGGTCAATCCTTTGCTCATCAAGGAGTACGGCAACAACTCTCTCCGCAAGGTCAAGACCGACAAGGCGGATGCTATGAAGATTGCCAAATATGCTCTTGACAATTGGAGTGAATTGCGTGATTATACTCCTATGGATACGATTCGATACGATTTGAAAACTATGAACCGTCAGTTTCAGCTGGCAATCAAGCAGAAAACTGCTGCCGCAAACAACCTCATCGCACTTCAGGAACAGTCTTTTCCCGGTATCCGCAAGCTGTTTGACAGTCCTGTACGCAGTGACGGCACGCAGAAGTGGGTTGATTTCACCCATGATTTCTGGCATACCGATTGCGTTCGCAGCGGCAGTTTGAACGCTTTTACCGAGCGTTACCGCAAGTGGTGCAAGCGAAACCGTTACCAGTTCAGCACGGAGAAAGCTGCCGAGGTATACGCTCTGGCAAAGTCCGCCGTTGTACTGGTGCAGAAAACATCTGTCACGAAAACGCTCGTTCAAGAAGCTGCAAACCAGCTCACAGCAATCTCTCGCAGTGCTGAAACGTATCGCAGCGAGATGAACAAGCTGGCATCTCAGCTGCCCGAATACTCTGTCGTCATGGAAATGTACGGTGTTGGTGAATCCCTCGGGCCTCAGCTCATGGCGGAGATCGGTGATGTGCGCCGCTTTGAGCGTAAACAGTCGCTTGTTGCTTTTGCAGGTATTGACCCCGCACCGAGCGAATGGCTCTATCCCGAATTCTGTGTAAACTCCGCATTGGATGTAAAACAGAGTAAAATATTCACAAGGTGGCATTGTAATTCGAGACCGCCTTTGTAACAAGATAACGCCGATTATGGCGAAAGTCAAGCCTGGCACGTAGTTGCGCCAATCGCTCAGTCTGGCATCCGATCCTCAAAATAGACTGCCAGCTGAGCATGGATCATACTCCAGTCCTGACGGCGGCCGGTCCACTTTTGGGTAATATCCATCATTGCCAGATACAGCATTTTGAACAGACCCTCATCAGTCGGAAACACGGATTTCGTTTTTGTTACCTTGCGAAGCTGGCGGTTAAAACCTTCAATTGCATTGGTCGTATAAATCAGTCTGCGAAGCTCCTGCGGAAATTTGAAATAAGTGCTGAGATTTGCCCGGTTTGCCCGCCAGGACCGCGAAATAGTGGGATATTTCTTATCCCAGTGCTCCGAAAAGGTATTCAGCGCCATCAATGCCGCATCCTCATCAACCGCAGCGTAAACCGCCTTCAGATCAGCCATAAGCGCTTTCAAATCCTTGTAAGATACATATTTGCTGGAGTTTCTAATCTAATGAATAATACAGTTTTGAATCTCAGTCTTAGGAAAAACTGCCTCAATTGCCGTAGAAAATCCACACAGATTGTCCGCACAGGCGATAAAAATATCTTCAATCCCACGGTTGCGCAGACTGTTCAGTACAGTTGCCCAGTATTTTGCGCTTTCGTTTTCACCAACCCACATGCCGAGAACATCTTTGTGCCCGTCCAGATCAATGCCAATCGCGATATAGACAGCCTTCTTCACGATGTGTCCCTCGCTGCGCACATGATAGTGGATCGCATCCAGAAATACTACCGCGTAGACCGCCTCCAGCGGCCTCTACTGTCATTCCTTTGCGACAGGCAGAATCTTATCCGTAATGCGGCTTACCGTCGTATCAGAGACATCTACGCCGTAAATATCCTGGATATGTGCTTCGATATCGCCGGTTGTCATGCCCTTGGCATACATCGACAGAATCGTCTCCTCGATATCCTGACTGATACTGGTTTGATTCTTTTTCAGCAGCTGCGGCTCAAATTCACCCTTGCGATCCCGCGGAACTGCTACTTCTACATCGCCGAAACTGGTGCGGAGTGTCTTACTGCTGTGGCCATTACGGCTGTTTTCGGTATTTTTGTTGCAATAATCGTACCTGCTGTACCCCAATTCATCATCCAGTTCAGTTTCCAGACCGTCTTTTATGAATTCGGCAATTGTTTCTTTGAACAGATTTTGGATGTCATCCATGCTGGTGATGTTGCTCATATCCAACAGCTCTCGGATTTTTGATCTTCGTGCATTCTCTTCCGGTGTTCGTTTCTTTACTGGCATTTTGCTTCCCTCCACGGTTATATCTCTATTTTACACCTTCGTAGAGGTTTACACAAAATTTGGGATGGCGTCTGAAAAGCGCATGGAATTTCACCTAAAATGACTTAAGCTACACTTGGAAATTTCTTTTCTGCATAAATCGCAGCGATTCTGCCACCTCACCGGAGCACCTTGCCACTAAAAACTCAGCCAACGCAAGCACTGGCTGAGCATATATCAATTTCCCCAATACTTGGTCGCGCCCCACATTCGTGCGATGTTTTTCACAACATACAAAACGCAATAATAGTCCGTGAATTTCAGTCTTCGCCGCTATCTTTCTGCTCAGAGGTCCTCTAACTACATTCATACAAGCCTAAAGGCGCAGCTTTTGAGATACCTGCTCAAAAGCTGCGCCTTCCCTATTATTTAACTTTCGCACATACCGCTCTTATAATTTGACCGCGCTTCATGCCCTCAATGCCTTTTGCACGGCGTCCCTTCTCTCTCAGCACACTAATGTCACGGCATTGCGCATATCCGGAGTCCGACAGCAGTAACACTGCCTGATCTGTATACAACACCTCCGCCAAGCGATCCGAACCTTCCACATACACCAGGCAAACGCCTTCTCCGACATGTCCTTGCGCTCTGAGCTGCGCCTTTTCTTCACTGTCCGCACGCAGCACAAGCAGCTTCCTCTGTTGAGAAACAGCTGTTAAACTACGCTTTGGCTGATAAACCAAACAGCAGCATAATCTATCGTCTGTACCTGTTTTCATACGCATACCTTTGGTCAGTCCACCGCCAATGTCTACGCGCTTGTACAAATCCGAAACATGCGTACGTAGTGCCTGTCCCTTTTCGCTAATCAGCAGAATATCATCAGTAGCCTTACAGAAGCAAGCTACCGCCAGAGGTGCCTCGCCTATACGTACGACCTGCCGCTGGCCCTGCCATGCACACAGTTTGTCTGCTGGTAAGCGTACTATATCGCCATTTTTCGCTCCACAAATCAGCGAATCTGCATCCTTTTCACATGGAATCATGATACCGCCCGCTGCCAACGCTCTGCGGCATTCTTCCCACGCATCTGCCTGTAAAAATTCTTCTGCACTGACCTCGGCTAGCAAATACCACGCCGTTCCTTCTCTGCTAATTACAATTTTATCCGCAGATTGTGAAAACGGCCATATCGTTTTAACGCGGTCTATGGTCTTATCCGCAAAAATCTTCTCATCACGGCGTGCCCTCTTTGTCCCGTTATAAACGAATTCCTTTTTCGGCACTTCTTTTAAGACACCGCCTGGCAAAACTGCAATCAATGTATCTTCGCAAACCGCCATCTTCACTTCTTCCGAAGAATCTGCAATTGGATCTCCATCCCCATTGGTGATTTGAGGCTTCCAATTGATCTGCAGATCGTCAATGGTCATCAATTCGCTCAGAGGATCATCACACTGCGCGATCATAACCGGCTTATCCGCCAGCTTTCCAGCTCTTACATTCTCTTCGGCCTCTGCCACAACCTGAGTCACTGCATTCACCATACTAAGCCCGCTCGGTTTTTGATACGGCAATGCGGTTGTCTTTCTTGCATCCTTCTTCATTAACCGGATATCGCCCTCAAGCTGAATCTGCATTGTGTCATATGGTTCCAGCGTGTCAATATAAAGATCAAACTCCTCGTCCTCTTGTGCGACCAAACGAGTCGATCCTCCGCATACTGCCGATTGACCCTTTTCAAGCGTAGTCTGCTCCATATCTGTCGCACCGCAAATATATCGGTATAACGGGCGCTGCATTAAAATATGTAGCAGTTCACGCTGACCGTCTGCATTGGCATAGTCAAATGCTTTTACATTAGGATCTTCGATTTTGTGACCCATCAGCACAGAAATTGCAGCCCGAGAAGCATCAGTCGCTATCAGCTCCGTTGCAGCTTGATGCCGTAAAATGTAGGCTACTACTGTATTCTCGTACTCCACCCCTGCCTCTTTATCAATGGCCATCATTGCCTCGGCTTCAAAGAAAAAACCTTCTTCGACACCCACATCAATGCAAATATCCTTAAAAACGCGGTTCATTTCCTTTGCTGTACACCGTGTCAGCAGATTCGTACCTTGGCAAGCAAGCGGCATTTTGTCTATATCCAAGTCCGTATAGCCGTTTTCCTCCATGTACTCCTGCACCATACGCTTACGCTCTTCCAGCAGATCATAAAACTGCGGCAAAAGCGGCAAAAGTCTGTAACCGCTTGCGGTTTTACTGCCAGCTTTAACGGTTCTTGAGCTTTGCTCTTCTACTTCCCGTCGCTCTATGGAGTACAAATCATCTGCCATCTTACGGACATTTCCAAAGGACAAACCCGCAGCTTCTGATGTACGGCAGCCCAGCAAAAGCATGACCAGCAAAGCAATGCACTCTCCCTGCGTCGATGCCCGCTTGATCAACTCGTTATAAATTTTAATTTCTGCTTCAATCGTCAGCGATTTGGGCCGCCACTTGCAAAGTTCAGCTGCTTCGCGTACTGCCAACAACTGCTCCACAGTCAGCTGATTCAGGTCTGCCGGAATCACAAACGGCGCCAAGTCTCTGAACCGCATCGAGGAAAGTCCCGCTCGACATGCCTGCTCCACAAAGCTCACGAAAATACTCCGCGCTCTTTGATCCTGTGCATCACTGCCTTCAAAAATGTCAATTTTAGACGACCAAATCTGCTCCGCCGTTTCTTCTGTCAGCGAAGCATACTCAATGTCATTATAAATCTCAGCAATGTAATGGTAGAAAACACTATCATATGCCCTGCATGTGCTGTCAGCCCATTTGCGCGCATTCTGTATAGCCAAAATTACCCGCTCGTAAGCACCCCAAACGGTTAGTTTGCCATTTTTCGTTTTTTCGTTATATATTTTGCCCTTGCGTCTGCTGCGGCATGGCTTAGTTCGCTTTGTATTATAACTACCGGTTTCTTTTCGCTGAGTTGTGAAAAATGCCATTTATTTCACTCCTTATTCTGCTGCTTTATATTTATATAATAACATTTTAGCAAATAAATGTCATTATTGGTTAACTCAAATTTCATTATGCAACATAAGGACCTATTGCAAGATACAATAAGTCCTTATCTACAGGCATTAAAAAAGAGCCTTTCGGCTCACACATTACTATATTTTTTCAATTTTGACACCATGTTCAGTTTGAATTTTGACACTTGCCCCACGCTTCACCCGCAGATGTAGGTGCATGGCCACTTTCCATCTATCTTCCTTTTCCGTTAACAAATTATGGTATCTTCTAAGTTGTGCATCCAGTGTCATCAGCGCGATTCGAGCGCTGTAGTCCGCATACCATTCTTCGTATGTCTGCGCTGCTTTACATCCTAAGATTTTCTGAGTCTGGCCATCCGACATACCGCATACGGCGCGACAATAATGTTCAAAACTTGTGCGGATTACATCCGTTCGTGAAATTTTCGCATACTCCGGCACTACTTTTTGAAGCACCTCTTTTTCAAAAGCGCGCAGCTTCAAGACATCCCATCGGCGTCCGCCCTCACCTACAATCAGCGGAGCATCTACCTTTGCTCCTGCTTCCAATCGCGGCTTCAAAAGCACACTTAGCGCCGCCTGCGCTAAAGGGGTACACGGTATGCGCCGCAGCTTTCCGCTTTCACGCTCATATGGCTTCCACTCTGCAACTTTACCTCGATTTTGTACGGATTTTGCGCCAATTTCGATATATACCGCATCTTTATACCGCATTAAATTGTCAATATTTAATCCACATAGCTCTCCCGTCTTTACACCCGTGGTCAGATGAAGCAGTACGGTTGCATACCGTATATCGGTCTGCATCCCCTCTATGCATAAGGCCGTCAGCATCCGCATCTCTTCCAGACTAAGGGCACGTTGGTTAAGATTTTTGTCTGCCTTTTCTCCCTCACTGCGCACAGTAATCAGTACATTTTTCGCCGTATTTTCTTTAATTACTCCCCAGATTGCAGCTTCATCATACAATCGATTCAATGCACGCTTTAGTACATCGCCTTTCTCTTTATTCGCGGCTACTTCTTTTACCGCGCGTAAAGTCATGGTCTCCATCTTTTCCTGTAGCTCAGGCAATGGTGGGAGAATTCTTACTACCTGCCGCACCAGCTCTCGATGCTCTTCATCACTCTTTCCGTATACGCGCTCTATGCTTTCTTCCGGCAGCACTAGCAACAGCAGCTCTGGTGTCGCTTCTTTCATCTGACCGGCTCGTAACCATCCGAGCACCTGTCCGCTATGCTTTCGTATAATGTTTTCCGCTGCTTTTATGACGGCCGCATCTTTTATACCTTTTGCTGTGATCAGTTTATTTACACCTTTATCGTGCAGTATACTCCCATCTGGCTGCCTCATACTGATGTAGCATCTATCCTGCCCTTTAGCTGTCATCTCCATTTCTGTCACACGGAATGGCACTCCATACACCTTCATATTAGGCGAATTTTTGCATTTTCTTCCCACGATTCCCACTCTTTTCGTATATACTCTCGAAAAATAGGTATAAAAAAAGACCAATAAGAAATTTACTTATTGGTCTTTCTCTTAACTTTTTTGATATACAAAAAGCTCCACTATCGCATCTTTTTGCGACAGCAGAGCTACTTTACCCACTTTTCGATACTATTATTATACACCCGTAAGATTCTCTTGACAATCCCTCTTTGGTTCCAAGTGATTCTACCTGTGTTCCACTTTGTTCTACTCTTATTCTGCCACCTTTATGCATACCAGTATCCCAAACCGATCCTAAAAACGATTAACTCCGAACCGCTTTGCAGCAAAACAATCCCGAAGCACAGACTCAACAAACTGTGCTCCAGGAGTACGGCGTACCATTTCGTAAATTGTTCATATCATATCTTCCCGTGTTGTTTCTTCGCAAATTGTACTGCCTGGAGGCAGGTCAATTTGCACAAATTCCCCTGCAATATGCTACCTTACAACGGCTTTTCAAATGTCGTATTAGCAAGATATTAGCAGGAATCCCTTGTGACAGAGGGCTTCCAGGGGCCATTTCAAAATGCTATTAGCACAGATGGAGGATAATCTTATGAGCACCAACACACCCAACGAAAAAGGAACGCCCCAAAGCAGAACATACACCGTGAATGACATCGCAGCCATTCTCGGTATCGGCCGCGCTACGGCCTATAAGCTCGCCAACTCCGGAGCGTTCAAGACGATCCGCATCGGCAACATGATCCGTATCTCCAGGAAGTCTTTTGAAGATTGGTTGAAGGCGGAGGGGTTGGACGACGAAACAGAATAAAAGCAAAAGCTACTGTAGGCTATTAGCTTACAGCGGCTTTTGTGTATCTATATTTGAATATTGTTTTTTAGATTGGTCAATGTAGGCGAAAAATTTTGTCCTATAAAAAGTGTATATAAATGGGTACCAAATAGTTTGCATTTGTGATATAATAAAAATGGATTGTTATAAGTATTGAAAGAGGGTGATTGTTTGCCGGAAAATAACCTTATTTTAAATCGGTTTTTCACCCAAAATGTCTTTCTCGATATGCTTAGATCAAGTTCAAGTAACAATGTCACATATGGTGCAGTAATCAAGAGATTTATAAATGATCCTGAAAATTTAGAAAATGGAACATTAATAAGTGAGATATATCACTTTATGTCTAAGTCATATAGGAACGAATACTTCTACCAAAACACATTGCTCAACAAACTTTTACTTGGACGACATAGTATAAATACAACAACCGCATTAACACAGATTCCTATAAGCAAGTCAAAGGCTGATTTTATTTTAATAAACGGAAAAGCTGTTGTTTATGAAATTAAGACCGAATTAGATACATTTGACCGTCTTGAAACACAGCTTCGAGATTACTACAAAGGATTCAATCATGTCTGTGTAGTAACTTCTGAAGGTCAGTATGAACGAGCCCGAACTATTCTTGATGATACTCCCGTCGGGATTTATGTCCTAACATCAAAAAACACCATAAGCGCCAAGCTACGGAAAGAACCAGTCGAAAATAACTCTAGTTTAGACCATACT
Organism: Butyricicoccus sp. AF18-9LB; assembly: GCF_027684505.1. Classification (NCBI taxonomy): domain Bacteria; kingdom Bacillati; phylum Bacillota; class Clostridia; order Eubacteriales; family Butyricicoccaceae; genus Butyricicoccus; species Butyricicoccus sp. AF18-9LB. The sequence continues at coordinate 76,622 of NZ_JAQCWA010000011.1, read as the reverse complement.
ACTATATTCAAGATATTACACAAACAAGAATTCGAACGCATTCTGCTCGAATATTATGGTAAACTTCCAGAAACATCTCAAGCGTTTTACTATGGTGAATGTCTTAATCAATTTTCTAACATTCCAATTCTAGACGCATATGCAATGTCATTAAAACAATTGAAATGCAGAAACCGCATTGAGACAAGCACTTTGGCGCAAATTCCATATGAATTGAAATCTCTTTTTTACTTTGCAAACCCATCTAAATCCGAAATGGAAAAGCTTCGTGAATTTCTAAAACAGAAGTACGGAGGTTAGTCAATATGTATTTTCCTTATTTGCGAGGTCGGCAATACGAATTACTTGCATTACGTGAACTTGCCAACAACAATTTACTTGGAGACTATGTTATTCCAATCATCGAGCCTGTTAAATTGTCCCCTACCCTTGTGAACACTATGGCTGATTTCATTAAAACGAATCATCCTCTTTCTGTAATTCGTAATCCTGCTGTGGGTACATTTATGTCCGATTGGCAAGATGTTCAAGAAGAAACCAAAGAAGCGGGCTATAAACAGCGCTTTGCAGATCAGTATGAAAATCCAATAATAATAAAATCTATGATAATGCAAAGAAATGCGAGGGCATTGCTGAAGCATTGGGACAAACATGGAGTCAATAAAGAGGATCTCCTTGTGATAAATACTGATCGAGACTATTTAGATTTATATGAAACTGCTTTTGGGGAAGTAGTCCCTCGCTTTGCCTTAATGCCAGATGAAAGCGTTTTTAGACGCAAAGTTCGACACCATAAAGTTTTGCTTGACGATAAATTTGAAAAGCAGGAACGTAATGCTGATTATCAGGATGTTGTTGACGAATTCTTTTCAGATGACCATTTGTATTATAAAGAAGATGGATTTGTTGGATTTTCCGACTATTCAGTTGTTGGCAATGAATATTTAGAGGCTGGTTTTGCACCTTATGCTGTAGCAATCCATATTGTGTATTTTGCGAATAATGGATCTTTGAGAGTAAGGCACTTTGTTTCTGATTCCAATGAAGATATTACTAACCCGGCGTTGAAGTTTTATCAAGCCGTTTCAAAACTTGCTGAATGGTATAACGCCGACCCTCACCCGGTTCAATTGACTGAAGGTTTGAAAATCTTTTTGCAGCACTACGAACAGCAGTCTTATCCAGGACTGGGAACAGTCAAAAAACTTTCTCTCATGCATCACCTCGAATTGATGGGTAGATACTTAAGCGAGGTGTAAGGATGTTCTGTTGCAGTAATTGTTTTGCTGATGCTGAAATTAAAGCAATCATCAACGGCAACAAAAAAACAGGAGACTGTGACTTTTGCGGAAAACATAATGTTCCAGTTTATGAAATTGGCAAAGATACAACAATAGCCGAACTTCTTGATGGATTATTGGACATATATTCTCCTGTTTCCGAATTGCCAGATGGATTTCCTCGTGGTCAAACGGATCTAATTAAAAATATTCTTTATAATAATTGGAATATTTTTTCCGTAAAACCAGACATCATATATCGTCTGATTACAAAAATTTGTTCTAGTCGATATGAAGATCAACCAGAACTATTTGATAGTCCTGTGGGAATTAAGCAAAGTCTAGATCGCGATTACTTAGAGGAGAACTCTATTTTGAAGAATAACTGCTGGTCTGACTTTGTAGAAGGAATAAAAAGAAAAAACCGTTTTCATAGTGACTACATCAATACAGAGCGACTTTTTACATTTTTGCGTTGTGCAGTAAAAACACATCGTAAGGGAGAAACTTTATATCGTTCCAGGATTTGTCATGATGAAAAAGGATACAGACGCACTGAGATGGGGCCACCTCCAGATGACAAAGCAAGGGGTGGGCGTGTTAATCCTGTTGGAATTAGCATATTGTATCTCGCTGATGAAAAAGAAACGACACTATATGAAATTCGAGCCGGTGTGTATGACTATGTTACAGTAGGCAGTTTTAAACTACTGAAAGATATTGAAGTCATTAATCTTGCTAACATTGATCGCATTAGTCCGTTTATTGGTATTGATTATGGTTTTGATTTGACTCAGTATGCCGTAAATATTGAACACCTAAAAATGATTGCACAGGAGATCGCAAAACCTTTGCGAAACGACAATGTACTAGATTATCTCCCCACTCAGTACATTAGTGATTTTATCCGGAGCAAAGGTTACGATGGGATTGAGTATGGAAGCACCATGCGCAAACAGGGGTTCAATTTGGCAGTTTTTGATCCCAGTGTATTCAAGTGCACTAGCACGAAAGTATATGATGTAAAGTCAATTTCCTACGATTATAAACCAATTTGATTCAAAAAAACCAAAATGCCATACTCGATAATAACGCCACGAAGATAATGTTTGTGCAAAAATTGAATATCGTGTCGAACGCCATGGGCTAAAGCCTATGGCGTTTTTTCATGCCTAGAAATGCCCCTAAAGGAGTCGAAAATCCAATGTTTCTTCTCCTACAACCAACCGAAAGGCCACCGCCCATAGGTTTTCCCTTCCGGGGTATCCGGGCGGCATAGAGGCCGCCTTTTTTCCAAAAACAAACACTTTTCACACCGCCGAAGGGAGGTGATACCATGGCGGTATTTCGCATTGAGAAAACCCGTGACTACACGGTAATGTCCAACCACCATCTGCGCAACGCGGGGTTGTCCCTCAAATCCAAAGGGCTGCTCTTCATGATGCTGTCCTTGCCGGAGGACTGGAACTACACCACCAGGGGCCTGGCGAAAATCTGCAAGGAGGGCACGGACAGCATTGGCTCCGCCCTGAAGGAGCTGGAGCGAGCCGGGTACATAGTCCGTAACCGCCTCCGGGACAGCAAGGGCAAAATCGTGGATGTGGAGTATGTCATCTACGAGACGCTCCATCCCCCGGACACGGGCCAGCCGTGTGAGGACGAGCCGGATACAGCTTGTCCAGATACGGAAAACCCGGATATGGATAACCCATGTCTGGAAAACCGGCCGCAATTAAATAAAGAGAAAAGAAATCCTGAAGAACAAAATACTGATTCACCAAGTACGGAAGGATCAAATCCTATCCAATCAAGCCCCCAATCCCCCGCAGGGGCCAACCGGACCGGACGGGACTGGATGCGGGAACGAGAGAGCTATCGGGAACTGATTTTGGAGAACATCGAGTATGACATCCTCGTACAGAACAAGCGCATGGATCGTGACCGTCTGGACGAGCTGGTGGAGCTCATGGTGGATACTGTCTGCTCCCGCAGGGAGATGATCCGCGTTGCCGGGGACGACTATCCGGCAGAGGTAGTCAAATCCCGGTTCCTGAAGCTGAGTAGTTCCCACATCGAGTATGTGCTGGACCGTATGCGGGAGAACACCACCTATGTCCGCAACATCAAGAAATATCTGCTGGCTGCCCTGTATAACGCCCCAGCTACCATCGACAGCTACTACGCTTCCCTGGTGAACCACGACCTGTACGGCAGCGGAGAAAGGAGATGATGACTTATGCAGGAAGAAGTCACCCAGCGCACCGTTGCCCTCTGTGTGGAGGCTACCAAGCTCTCCGCCGGGATGCTGCAACAGGCCATGAAAAAAGTGCTGGACGAGATGCAGAAAGGAGTGACCGGCCACAAGACCAAGCTGCACCACGGCAAGCAGACCCTCCGGCAGCTTATGAAGCACAACACCAGCGTTTCCAACATCGAGATCACCGATCAGAACATCCGTGCCTTTTCCGCCACCGCCAAGAAGTACGGCATTGACTTTGCGCTGAAAAAGGACACCAGCGGCGAGATTCCCCGCTGTCTGGTGTTCTTTAAGGGCCGGGATGCCGACGTCATCACGGCGGCCTTCCGGGAGTTCTCCGCAATTAACCTGGAGAAAGAGAAAAAGCCCTCTATCCGCAAGGATCTGGAACAGGCGAAGCAGCAGGCCCAAGCCCAGCACCGCCAGCGGGAGAAGGTCAAGACCAAAGACCGGGGTGTGGAATTATGACGGTTGACTTGAAGAAGATTCTCATCCTCAACCTTCCGTATCTGCTGTTCGTGTATCTCTTTGATAAGCTCTGCCAGGCGGTGCGCCTGGCACCCGGCCGACGCCTCTGAAAAGTTCCTGCATTTGAGCCAGGGCTTTACGGAGGCGTTTTCTTCTGGGCTGCCCAGCCTGCATCCGCTGGACCTGCTGTGCCGTGCGCAATCGAGCAGTGCTACTGCCATGATCGCATTCGCGCCACCTATGCATGCAGTGTACAATTCTCCGCCTTGTTATAATCGTTGGTGCTTTTTTCATTGCTACCGCCATCACCGGCATCATACCAACCGACAAAGACGCTGCCTCACCGTGTCGGCATAAGGTTCAGAGCAAGCGCCTCATAGATGACAATCTGGTCTTTGACGTTACCTCACTGCTGCTGTTGAAATCGAAAGTTATGTAGGTGTTGATGCATTCCCCTTTCGCCTGCTGCTCGAAGTATACTCAGAATTTTGATTTCAGGTATCAAAAAAAGCACCTTCACGTCGTGCATTTTTTTGATACCACTGCCTTTCCATACGACTTTCCAATTTCGGGGTCTCCTACCCGGAGGTTTTCTAAGTGCTCCAAAAAATACAAAAAAACCGCTGATTTCTTACGAAATCAGCGGTTAAACATGGTTGCGGGGACAGGACTTGAACCTGCGGCCTCCGGGTTATGAGCCCGACGAGCTACCAACTGCTCTACCCCGCGATATAGATTTTATCGCAGCTCTCTTTCAGAGTGCTTATATACTATACCATAGGATAGCACAGTTGTCAAGCATAATTTTCAATTTTCTATTCGACAAATTCAGTCTTTTATCTTGCTGTCCTCCGCGGGCAGCAGATCCGGCAGCTCAAACCAGAAGCAGATACCGCCTTCGACGTTCTCCGCGCCGCAGGCGCCGTGCAGGGTATCCGCTATGGCGCGGACAAGCGACAGACCGATGCCGGTGCCGCCGGCCTCTCGGGTGCGGGCGCGGTCGGTGCGGTAGAATTTCTCCCAGATCTTCGGCAGCTCCTCCTCCGGCAGACCATCGCCTTCATTGAACACGGACAGGCGCACGCTGTTGCCGGTTTTTGCGGCCGAAATCTCAATGTGCTTTCCCTCAGGCGTGTAGCGGATAGCGTTGGACAGGTAATTCATCAGCACCTGATCGAGCAGATCGCCGTCCGTGCGGACCGTAATATGCGCGTTCTCATATTCCACGGTCAAACCTCGATTTTCACACAAAACAGCGGTTTTGCGCACCGCTTCCGCACAAAGTGCATACAGATCAATATCCTCGTCGAACGTCTGCTCTGCACCCAGCTCCAACCGCGACAGACTGAGCAGCTGCATGACCAGCTTGTTCATGTGGTCGGCCTCATCGGCGATGGTGTCGCAGTAGAACTTGCGGTCCTCAGGATCATCGGCCACGCCGGCCGTCAGGCCCTCGGCATAGCCCTGAATGAGCGCGATCGGCGTTTTCAGCTCATGCGACACGTTCACGATGAACTCCTGCCGCATATTGTCGATACGCTCCTTCTCCTCGATCTCCTGTGCCAGCTGATCGTTGGACTCCTTCAGCTCACCGATCGACTGCTCCAAATACGCAGACAGGCGGTTGAGCGACTGTCCCAGCTGGTCAATCTCATCGCCGTCCCCCTTGCCGGTGTACTGCATAGAGAAATCCAGCTCACTCATCCGGTCGGCCAGTCCCGCCATTTGAATAAGCGGGCGCGTAAACTGACGCGAGATAACATAGCCACACCCCAGACAAATCAGCAGCGCACAGCCGCCGGCAATCAGCAGAAACACCAGATTCAGCGAAGAATTCTGTTCGATATACGCATAGGGCATATATGCGATCAGATATTCACCGTGTTCCGCATTCAGCACGCCGATCAGACACAAATACTGATCATTATCGCGCAGACTGATCGTCATAAAGCGGTATTCGTTTTTACCCAAATCTACCCAGTCACGATTCTGGACCACGGACGCCAGCACCGCAAAGCTGCGGAACTTCTGCTCCATGTGCCCAAAATCAAACCCTACGTCACCCTCCTGCATGGCAGACGAGGTAATCACATCGCCGTTATCGGTCACCACTGCCAGACGAATGGCACTGCGGCTCTCATAGCTGTCCAGCAGCGCGGCAACATCCGAGGAATCACTCGCGTAGCTGGTACAGATGCTGCCGTAGGCATCACGCAGCTCGCTCCGGCGTGTCATCATATAGTAATCCTGATAGAAAAACACGTTGAGCAGCACAAGAATACCGATAAACACCAGCGCGATAATGCTGATCGCAGCAAAAAACGTAACCCGGATTGACCGATGCTTCAGCTTCATACCTCAAAGCGGTAACCGTAGCCGCGCACGGTTTCGATCATGGTGCCGCACTCGCCGAGCTTGGCGCGCAGCTTTTTAACGTGCGTATCCACGGTACGCAGGTCGCCGAAGTAATCGTAACCCCAGACTGCATTGAGGATACTCTCGCGCGACAGCGCAATCGCACGATTGTTCTTGAAGTAGATAAGCAGCTCGTACTCCTTGGGGGTCAGGTCGATCGGCTTGTTCTCCACCATGACCTCACGGCGCAGCTCATTGACCGACAGCTTGCCAAGCTGTTCGAGCGGTGCACCGGCACGGCCTTCTCGTTTGAGCAGTGTGCGCACGCGGGCCGCCAGCACGATCGGCGAGAACGGCTTGGTGACGTAATCGTCCGCACCGCCTTCCAGGCCGCGCACCTGATCTGCGTCCTCGGCACGGGCGGTGAGCAGCATAACCGGCAGGTGGGTTTCGCCGTGCTCCTGCTCGCGCAGCTCCCGCAGGACTTCAAAGCCGTCCATTCCCGGCATCATCACATCCAGAATGGCCATATCCAGTCCCGGACGGCGGTTCTCCAGAATATTCAGCGCTTCCTTTCCATCGGCGGCTTCGACAATGGTATGACCGTCCCGCTTGAGAAAGTCGCTGACCAGACGACGGATACGCGCCTCATCGTCTGCGATTAAAATAGTAGACAATATAATTCCACCTTACATTCTTATAATACCGCAAGTATACCGCCGGTGTTTGTTCGTTGTGTGAACAAAATCATGGGTTTTCAATTTTTGTTGAACGGGAGATTGCTGCTTGAGAAGCGAATGGGTCTTGCCTCCCCTACTGCTGCACATACCGACTACTCAACGCAAAGGGCGGCGTAACAGCGCCGCCCAGAGGTTTTATTGGTTATTATGCTCAGCACCGCCGGATTAGGCTGTATACAACTCGTAGCTATACGGAATCCACAGTGCGGGCAGGCTGCTGTCGGCTGTTGCCTTGTGCATGGTCAGCTTGACGTATTTGCCGTTCTCTTTACCGGTATTCGGGTCGGTAAACCGGTATGTCAGCGATGCAAATTCGTTATTATCGCCGTAAATCTTCACAGAATCACCGTCAAATATGCCGTACATATCACCTAAACCAAGGAAAAATGCGGCTCCCTGTTCCGGTATCTGATCTTTCTGCAATACTCTTTGCAGATTTGCCAATTCATCATCGGTATAGACCGGCAAATCAAGCGTACCGTACAGCAAATCAAACTGCTCTGCGGTCAATCCCTTTGCAGAATCGGCCAGATGCTCCACCGTTGTCGGTTCGGTATTGGTAATATCCTCGAAAGTCACCCTATCAGCGGCATAGACCTTATACTGTGCTTCGGTTGTCCAGTCGATACGGCTGACATAGACCTCACAGGAATTATTATCCGTATTAACGGCAACCTGATACGGCTGGTCATGCTGTGCGCCCATATGCAGTACCGCATAATGTGCACCGAGACTTGTCAGCAGCTGTGCACGGCGAACGGTACCGTCCTTATCCGTCAGGTCGTCGAGTGCAAAATCATCCGCGGTGATATTCTGCGCGGCAGTGAACATTTCCTTGTACTTGGCAGCAATCTCCTGATTGGCCGGGTCATACTGCACATCGGATACATATTCGAGCAGATACGTCAAGCCGTCCTTCTGCGCAAGCTCCTTAGCCGGAACCGGATAATTCTCCGTCCAGTTATCGCCGTATGTACTATGCAGAACAGCAGTCGCATCCGCGCGTAATGTCATAATTGCACCGTCCTCGGTCGAGTCGCGGCTGTCATCGCCCATGGCATTCTTCATGCCGAACAGGATACTGTCGTCCTCCTGATTGCGCTTGGCGTAGCCGTTATCAACGAAGGACTGCGGCAGCTTGAGACTGTAATTCAGCGAATCGTTGTAGTAATCCGTTGAGGTAATATCGCTGTCCTCGTTCTCGTCCGCACTGTCGCTCCCGCTTGTATACACCGCCGTTGCCTTATGCTGAATATGGCTTGCGTCCGTGTATTCCAGCGTGATAGCGTGGTAGAACGGATAGCTGATGGTACTCGAGAGCATTTCGCCAAGGCTCGTCGGCACGGTATAGACCCAGCCATCGCCGGATTTCTGCAGTGTGGTCTGCTCATCAATCACACCAAACTGCGAGCCGTCCTCCCAGTTCACCAACCGATTGGTGATTTCCACACCGCCGACAGGCTCGGTCTCAAATGTGAAGGTGATGGTATCGCCAACCTGCAACAGCGGTGTATCACCGCTCATAATAGCATCCAACGCATTGACACCGGCGTACAGCTTCTCTTTTCCGCTCTGCACTGTGATGTCCTCGGTGATACCGATTGGCTGCCAGTAACCTGCGTCTGTCTGCTCCATGACTACATAAGCCGGCGCGAGATTATCTCCAAATGTCAGCTTGACTTGCGCAAGCTGTATGCCGTCCGCGCTGTCGCCCTGCCACATCGTATTTGTGTCCTGCAAAAGCATCAAATAGGAGTCGCCGTGCAGCGCCATGCCGAAATACTGCATGGCCGCCTGTGCCGGATCGGCGTAGCCTCTTATCATCTGCGTATCCATGCTGTCGATGTACTGCGGCACGGTCGGCCACGACAGACCGGTCGCATAGTACGTCCGGAACAATTCGCTCTGCGTCATGCCGTCCGTACTGAGTTCGCGGATATAGCCGATCACCGAGCTGTTTTTGTTCTCGCGGATGGTCTGCACGATGTACGCCGAGCGAACATCGTCCGGTGCGCTGCTCGTGTATCGGAATACGACCGTGTAGTCCTGCTCGTCATCGGTGGGTACAAGCACGAAATCCGTTGCAGACGGCGAGGACGGACCGTATTTCCACGTCCACTGCTCACCGCCGGTCATAGCCATCTGCTGCGTGATAAGGTCTTTCTGACCGTCCGGCGTCAAAATCGGGAAGATATACTGTGCGCTCTTGTGCAGAACTGCGCGTGCGTACTGCTGCGCGAGATCCGCCGCCGTGCGGGAACGAACGCCGCTGCCGTCCGTCCAGTCCTGCGGCAGCCAGCCCTGACCGAACTGATTTATCATGGTGACAACAACCTTGCTGTTATCTTTAAACGTGAATGTCGCCTTGCGGATGTCGTTGTACGGTGCGGCATCTTGGTTGCTGCCTTCCACCTGACTGGCCGCCGGGAAAATACCGAGCAGCACTTCTGCTGCATTTACCGGGTCGCTGATATTGTAGCCGTTTGTGATTTTCCACTGGTTGCTGTCCGAGAGAAAATCCGGCAGACCGAGGTCATTCTCATACAACAGCTTAAATTCATCCAGAGAAGTCACGCGGCCGTTTTCCGGCACAATTTCGCTGTTCGATACGGCCCACTCTCCATCCTGTTTTGCAAAGGTCAGCTTTTGTACCACACGTCCGGGAATGGTTTCGCCCGGATTATCGCTGAACTCTCTATCCGTGATCAAATAGGTGTCTTTCCCGTCCAGTTTGACCGTATAACCGATATTTTCCGCCTCATTCGCCTGTTTTTGTGCCAGCTGTATACGCAGCTCTTTCGTTAGACCCTTATCGTTATCACCGACCGCGATCGTGCAGCTAAGCGAACCGACCAGTAGCACGATCATCACAACGAGCGCGACACCGCGTTTTTTGACCGACTTGTCAAACAGTCCCTCAAACCGACGCATGAGCGTCTTTTTGTCATCACCGAAGCAGGACACCAAAGCCTTTCTCTTTTGCGCCTGCGCGATAGCCGACCGCAGGATGGTCTCGCCATAGGCTCGACGGTACGCGCCATCGTGTCCGCGAACAACCGCGTCGTCGCACGCCGCCTCAATATCCTCCTGCGCGAATCGCGCGATCAGATGCACCAGCGGATTGAACCAGTGCAGGCAGCGTGCCGCCAGAAGCAGCAGCTTGAGCCACAGATCGCCGTGCTTGTAATGCGTCAGCTCGTGGCGGAAAATGAACGCCGCATCCGTCCGGGAAATGCGCTCATCCGGCAAATACAGCGTCGGATGGATAAATCCGGCCAGCATCGGGCAGTCCGCCGCCGAGGATACCCGCAGCGGGATTTCCCGGTCAATAACCAGGTCGGCGCACTGCTCCTGCAAAATCGTGTGCAGATCCGCGCGTTCGACCGAACGGGACGTACCTTTCAGGCTGCGTATCAGCCGGTAATAGCCAATCCCCTGCCAGAGTACGCAGGCAATCACGCCTGCCAGCCACAGCGTCAGCAGAATGTCGGTAATATCCACGGTCTTGACCGTGCCGGTATCTGCCGCGCTGAGCGTTTGCGCCTGCGTGTCCGTCACCCATCGGGTTGGGTTCTGCACAACCGGAAGTCCGGCCTGCCGGAACGCCGTCTGGTCGCTCTGCACCACATAGCTGGTGCGCGGCATGACCTGCACCGGCGCCTGCGGCAGTGTCAGCTGCACCGGAATGAGCAGCCGCAGCGCGAGAATCGCCCACACCACACATACCATACGGGCCGGATAACGCTTTTTCATCAGCCGCCGCAGAATGAGCGGCACGAGCGCCGCCAGCGATACGGTCAGGCCGATCTGCATCAGGTTGTTGAGCAGTTTTTCCGAGAATTGCAGCATAAGATCCCCTCCTTAGTGCGTCTGCCTGTCGAGGAACACGCGCAGCTCGTCGATGTCCTGCTCGGTCAGCGCGCCCGCATCCGACAGGCTCGCGACCAGATTCTTCACCGAGCCGCCGCACAGCCGGCGCAGAAAGCCGACGCTCTCACGCTGACGGTAGTCCTTCTCGCTGACGAGTGGCGTGTACAGGTTTTGCCGTCCCTCCTTCGTGCAGGAAAGAAATCCCTTATCGCACAAGCGGGACAGGAACGTGAGCACGCTGGTCATTTTCCAGTCCTTATCCGCGTGCTGCTGCACCTCGGCCGCCGTGACCTGTGTGCCCAGAGACCAAATGGTCTGCATGACCTCCAGCTCCGCATCGGGCAATCGCTTGTCGTTTCGCATAGTCTAACCCTCCTTCTATTCTACAAATGTAAAACACCTTTTATTGCTTATATTCTACAATAGTAGAAGATGGTTGTCAATCCTTATTGCACAAATTCCCGCAAAGTGCGCTGACATATACAAATTGTTTACATTTTGTAATTTTTATTGCGTTGACAGTGCTGTTTTTTTAGGATATGCTTTAATAAGATGCGTTTGATTTATCCATTCGGCACGGATTTTTCTGCACCGGCTGCGCGGGGTATGCGAACTGCGTAAGCGTGTTCGCCCTATCCGGGCGGAGTGTTTTCCGCTGAACCTCAGCGAGGGATTCGCCGCCGCTGCGGCGGGAACGTCGCGGCACCCGCCGCGGGGGCAAAAAGGAAGGACAACCTGCGGTTTTCCTTCCTCTTTGAACTCCTACCTTTCCCTTGTTAGATAGTCTGGCGAAAATCGGAGAGCGGCGACCGCTCCAAAACAGGAGAACGACAGTCGGGTTACCACTGCGTTTGTTTCGTGAAATGTTCGCAGTTCACAGATAACGTACTGCTACACAGGTCGGAGGGTCAACGCAGGCGCGACACAAGGTGAAACCACATATGTAGCAGAACGGTATCCGGCACTGCGTATAGGTTTCGACATGGGAGCACACTGTGCTCCCCTACGGTAGAAAAAATCCTCTGCCGTCCTCCTGATCGAAGCGGTCGCCGATCTCTGGTCTGCGCCAGACTAAGAAATAAAGGGAAACGGGAGTTAAGAGGGTAGAAACCGTAGGTGTCTACCCTCTTGCCCCGCCGCGGGGCGCGGCGAATCCCCGCGCTCTGCAGAGCGCAGCTCTCCGCTTGATTTCAGGCAAAAAACCTACCGTTCACAATCAAAAACCTGTTTTATATAAAACCCAAAGGAGTTAATTTTCCATGCGAAAAACCGTTTCGCTCGTGTTGGCCATCTGCGGCACGCTGCTGCTTCTGCTGCTGTTCGCCACCGGACGTTTGATCTATACCCACGTTTACAGCCAGGACTTTTCCGACATCGCGGAAACCGGACCGCAATCCACCATCACCCTCACCGAGAATGACGTGGAGGTACCGCAAACCGATGACAACCAGAAAACCGCTATCATACAGCTTCTCAGTGAGCAGACCTACACCGCCTATCCGCACTTTATCAAGCCCAGCCAGAACAAGCTGACTGCCAACCGCCTGACCGTGACCTTCCAGAACGGCAACTCGATCGGCGTGAATACGGACGGCTATGTGTTCGTCAACGGCAAGCTGCGCGCCATCAAGAGCGGTGACGGACGCAATCTGTACCACGATCTGTTCGTGCTGTTCTATCCTACGGCGAAGGAGTAACAGAATATGAAAAAATTAACCGCTTTATGGCTGTCTCTGCTGCTGGCGTTCGGCACACTGACCGGCTGTGCCGGTCAAATCGGCATTATTGGCGGTGCGGACGGACCGACCGCCATCATCACCTCGGACAGCGCTTCCGCTGTTTCCGTCACCGAGGATGGGCAGTACGACAGCAAGGACGAGGTTTCCGCCTATCTGACCGAATACGGACACTTACCCTCCAACTACATCACGAAAAAGCAGGCGCAGGCACTCGGCTGGCAGGGCGGCTCGCTCGAGCCGTATGCACCCGGCTGCTCAATCGGCGGCGACCGGTTCGGCAACTACGAGGGCACCCTGCCGGACGGCAGCTATCACGAGTGCGACCTCAACACCCGCGGAGCCGACAAGCGCGGCACGGAACGGCTGGTCTACGCGGACGACGGCCGAATCTACTACACCGCCGACCATTACGGAAGTTTTGAGGAAATCACAGAATAGCTTTTACAATAATTCAATTTCGGGGGAAATGAGAATGAAAGAACTGCTTTTGGATGCGGAAACGCTGTACACGCGCGAGCAGCTGCACGATGTGCTGACCAAGGTGTGCGGCTTTCCTGCTGACTACGGCCGCAATCTGGACGCACTGTACGACCTGCTGACCGCCTATCCGGCGGCGCGGCTTACGCTGCGGCACCCGGAAATGCTGGTCGTACATCTCGGCAATTACGGCGAGCTGGTGCTCCGCGTGCTGGCAGACGCGGCCGCCGAAAATCCGGCGTTTACGCTCAATGTACAGTAACAGATAAAAAGAAAACCGAGGCATAAGCCTCGGTTTTCTTTTTATTCCGGCTTGCTTGCAAGCCGCACCCGCATGGCAGGATTTCGTCCAGAAATCCGAGCCATTGGCTCCGCCGCAGCGGACAGCGCGTAAGCGCGCATATAATAGAAAAAGGCGGTCTATGCCGCCTCTTTTCATAAAATCCCGCGACATGTGCGTGGGATTTTATACAAGTAAGGGATTCTGTGTGCCCGCAAAGCGGACGCGCAGAATCCCGCCCCAGACATGTCCGAGCTATTGCTCGGCATGTCCTCCTCGATCACGAGCGTGGTCGTGATCGAAGTTAGAATACGGTTACGACTGCACCCTTATAGGTCTCGTCAACGTACTTCTTAACATCGTCGCTCTGCAGCGCCTTCTTCAGCGCCTGAATCTTGTCGCTGTTCTCCTCCCCGGAACGGCAAGCAACTACGTTTACATACACCTTAGCGTAGTCCGGGTTCTCGGTGATGAGGGAGTCCTCAGAGGCGTTCAGGTCTGCCTGCAGTGCATAGTTGCCATTGATAACAGCAAGGTCAACGTCTGCCAGAGAACGCGGCAGCTGCTCTGCAGCGATCTCCTGGATGTCCAGGTTCTTCGGGTTCTCGGTGATATCCAGCTTGGTAGCATCGGAGGTCGGGTCAATGCCGTCCTTCAGCTTGATCAGACCGGCATCCTGCAGCAAAAGCAGTGCGCGGGTCTCGTTGGAGCCGTCGTTCGGAATGGCAATGGAAGCGCCGTCCTTCAGCTCCTCGATGGAAGCGGTCTTGCCGGCGTAAATGCCGAACGGCTCGTAGTGCATATCGAATGCAGAAACCAGATCCGTGCCGTTCTCCTTGTTGAAGTTGTTCAGGTACGGGGTGTGCTGGAAGTAGTTTGCATCCAGATCACCGTCAACCAGTGCGGTGTTCGGCTGCACATAGTCGGTGAACTCAACAACATTCAGGGTGTAGCCCTCAGCCTTGAGTGCATCCTTTGCCGCATTCAGGATTTCAGCGTGCGGAGTCGGGGTAGCGCCAACGGTGATCGTCTTGTCGTCGCCTGCTGCAGCGCTGCTGCTGTCAGCTGCAGCGCTGTCGGTCTTGCTGCCGCCGCAAGCGGTCAGTGCGGTCAGGCACAGGGCGCCTGCCAGGATTGCTGCGATTGTCTTCTTCATGGGAATTCGCTCCTTTTCTGATATATATCATTTTTAATGATAACAAAATAAAATTGAGAATGAAAAACGATTATCTGTTTCTCTTATCCAGATGGTGTGCAAGACGCATGCCGACCTCCTGAAAAATCTGAACAACGATAACGATAATGATAACCGCTACCAGCATGATCGGGAAATTATAGCGGTTATAGCCGTAGTTTACGGCTACGGTACCCAGACCGCCGCCGCCGATAAAGCCTGCCATTGCGGAATAGCCGAGGATGGTAACGACCGAAATCGCGCCGCCGACCATCAGGGACGGCTTTGCCTCCGGCACGAGCACCTTCCACACGATCTGCCACGGGCTTGCACCCATGGACTGTGCGGCTTCGATCACACCAAACGGCACCTCCTTGATGGAGGATTCGACCATGCGGGCTACATACGGTGCTGCCGCAAAGGTCAGCGGAACGATCATCGCAGTGGTGCCGATGGCCTTGCCGACAATCGCGCGCGTAATCGGCGTAATCATAACGGCAAGAATCAGGAACGGGATAGAGCGCATGATATTGACAACCACGCCCAGAACCGTGTTGACGACCGGCATCGGACGGATGCCGCCCTTATCGGTAACAACCAGCGTCAGACCAAGCGGCAGACCGATCGCATACGAGATAACGGTCGAAACAATGACCATATACAGGGTTTCCCAAAGGCTCTGCGCCCAAACATTAAACGGAAGCATAATCGGCTACCTCCTCTGCGTGTACGTTCTGGGTTTCGAGGTACGCCAGTGCGCGTTTTGCCGCGCGTTCGTCCTCGGGAAGCTGCAGGATCATCTGACCGTAAGCCTTGCCATCCATGTTCTTGGTGTCCGCGAACATAATATTTACCGGCGCCTTGCACTCGAGCACCATGTTGGATACCACCGGCTCGAACGACGAATTGCCGTCAAATACAATGCGGCAGTACCGCTTGCCGGTCGCAAGAGAATTGCGCTTGCCGTCCGGATAGATAAGCTGCTTGGCCATTGCGGATTTCGGTCGGGTGAACACCTCGTCCACCGTGCCGACCTCGGCAATACGGCTGGAATCAATGATCGCAACTCTCTGGCAGATCTCCTCGATGACCGCCATCTCATGCGTGATAACGATGATGGTGATGCCGAGCGTCTTGTTGATCTCCTTGAGCAGCGCGAGAATGGAGCGCGTTGTCGTCGGGTCGAGTGCGCTTGTCGCCTCGTCGCACAGCAGGATTTTCGGGTTGGTCGCAAGTGCTCGTGCAATCGCCACACGCTGCTGCTGACCGCCGGACAGCTGGCTCGGATAGTTATCCGCTCGGTCTGACAGACCGACGATCTCGAGCAGCTCACGCGCCCGTTTTTCCGCATCTGCTTTGCCGGTTCCCGCAATCTCCAGCGGAAAACAGATATTCTGCAGTGCGGTTCTCTGCTGCAGCAGGTTGAACTGCTGGAAGATCATACCCATCGACCGGCGAGCCTCGAGCAGCTGCTTTTTGCTCAGTCTGCCGAGTTCCTCTCCGTCCACCGTTACCGTGCCCTCGGTGGGCTTCTCCAAAAAGTTGATACAGCGTACCAGTGTGGACTTGCCTGCGCCCGAAAGACCGATAATGCCGAAAATCTCGCCGCGATAGATATCAAGGTCGATACCGTTCAGCGCAACTACCGTTCCGGCTCTGCCGCGAAAGGTCTTGTTCAGGCCCTGAATCCGGACGATCACATCCTGTGCCACATTCATTCCTCCTTACATTTTCAAAAGAAAAGCGGAAAGCAGGTTTCTGCTTTCCGCCCGTTTTCTGTATCAGCCGCATGAAAAGCGGCCCGCCTATGCGTTTCAGCCTTACGGCTGCTTCGCAGAAAAACGAGCAGAACCACACATCATGCACATTTCCATTCGAACTGCACGCACTGTGATTTCCTCCTTTTCCTACGATTTTATAAATAATCTAAGCTGTGGGATAAGTATAGCCTTTTGCAGACGGTTTGTCAAGTAGTTTTGTCCAAACAGAACACAAAATACGATCACTCGATCAAATACTGCTTAACCAGACGGGCATAGAACATATTGCCGTAGGCATAGCGCCAGCCACCGTTTTCCTTCACCGCCATCGGATTGTCGTACTGGACAGTGTTGCCGCCGGACTGCTCCTCCGCGAACTTTTCCGCCAACTCGGTGCTGTAAACGCCGTTGAACTTGGCTGCGTAATCGAGAAAACCGCTGCCGTAATTATACGCCTGAATGATGCAGTCCAGATCACAGTCCAGCGATTTACCCTTGCGCAGCAGGTGTGCAAAATAGGTGCATCCCTGCCGGATCGAGCTCTCCTCCTCGAGTGAATCGTTCGGCAGACCCGCGCTGCCGGAGGACTGCATGATATCGGTCAGCTTGCCGCCGCTCTCCACCTGCATGATAGCCAGCAGTACATCCGTGTACTCCGGAATGCTGTTCTGTTCGGCGTATTTCTGCACCACCGGCTGATAATACATAACCGACTGATAGACATTCACTGCCTTGGCTACCTGCTTGACCTCCTCGGTCGCGCTCGTGCCGGAATTGCCGGTATCACCGTCCGCGCCGCTCTGCTGCGGTGTGCTGATCAAATGCCGAAAGGCGAAAATAAGCACAATGAGCAGGACTGCCAGTCCGAGCAGCGCAAACTGCCGACGGCGTGCCCGCTGTCTGCGGCGCACTTCCGCCTCGGGCAGACGGCGTCTGACCGTTTTCTGCGTTCTTACCGGCTGCATATGCCGCGTACTGCGATGTGCATGGGCGGTTTTCCGCCGATCGCTGCCTCTGTTATGTCGTTTTTGTTGCTTTCTTGCCATGTTATCACTTTCCTGTGACAAAGTGGTTGCTCTCACCGGTGACCGGGCGGAACCTTCCCTGTCACCATTGGCATTATTGGCTATTTTACCACAACATTGCGTTTTGAGCAACATTTCAGGCGATCATCATGTAATATTTTCCAATTCCAATTTGCTCCGCAGCAGCCCCTCCTGCTGTGCCCAGTCGCGCAGCACGCGGTTTTTTTCGTTGACCGGACCGAACAAATCCAGACAGCAGACCGCATTTCCGCACTGCCGTACAAGCGCCTGTGCACGCGCGTAAGCGTCCTCGCCGATTGGCTGGTACGCCCGCTCGGTGACGGTCTCGACCGCCAGAGCACGAGCCGTCGGCAGCTCTACATCGTTCTCCGGCAGAATGCCCGCCGCGAACGGAATGCCGCGCCGCTGCAGCCTGCGGTACAGTGCCGTTCCGCTTCCGCCGCCGCCGATAACGAACACGCGCGGCTCGCCTGTCACCCGCTCGAGCTCCAGACTGCCGAACTGCTCGTTATAAGTGCCGCGCCCGAGGTCATACAGGGTGCGGATGTAGTCGCCGGTGAATACCTGCTCCGGCGTGCCGCAGCGCTCAATTCTGCCGTTGTGAACGCAGATGAGCCGGTCGGACAGCTTCTGCGCCAGATCAATCTCATGCAGCGAGAGAATGACCGCCACCTGCTTTTCGCGCACCAGCTGCTTGAGCACGGTCAGCAGTTCCAGCTTGTAGCGAATGTCGAGGAAGGAGGTGGGCTCATCGAGCACAATGACCTCCGGCTCCTGGCAGATGGCGCGGGCCAGCAGCACACGCTGCCGCTGTCCATCGCTGATGCAGGAAAAATCGCGGTCGGCAAGCTCATCCGCGCCGACAAGCGCAAGCGCCTCGTCCACCTTGGCGCGGTCCTCGTCGCTGAGCAGACCAAGCCGTCCGGTGTACGGATAGCGGCCTGCAGCCGCCACATCCCAGCAGGTCATCAGCTCCGGCCGCACATGCTCGGTGAGCAGCACAGACATCGTGCGCGCAAGATCACGCTCGGGCAGGGTCTGCAGCGATTTGCCGTCCAGATACACCGTACCGCCGATGAGCGCCAGCTGACGAATGAGGCTTTTGAGGATGGTCGATTTACCCGAGCCGTTCGGACCGATGAGCGTTAAAATCTCACCGCGGTGAACACTCAGGGCGATGTCTCGGATGAGCGGCACACCGCGGTAGCCGACGGTCATTTCTTTTGTTTCGACAAAAGGATGGGACATTTTGTACCTTCTTCTTTAACATGATTGCTTACGAAGCAAGAGAATCTTGCCTACCCGGCAGGGGCGCCGTGCCCACGGCGAGGGGCATAAGGGTGGACACCAAGGTTTCCACCCTTATGAATCCCGTTTCCTTTTGAGATAACACGGCGGCAATTAGAGAACTGAGACTATAAGGAGAACGGCTGTACTGTTCCTCTTCCGTAGGGGCGGACCAATGTGTCCGCCCATTTCCCTACCTTAGATGCTCAAGCTGTTTTCTGTCTGCTACACATGCGGGTTCATCTACGCTGGGTGCGGCATGACAGTGCCGCACGATTTGTGAGCCGGTTATAACAGACAGCATCTGCGTAGATAGATTCTACTAAGCAGAAAAATTCGTAGGTGCCGGGCGTTACAACGTGCCCAAGGGTTGCGCGGCACTGCCATGCCGCGCCTGCGGAGACCTTCCGACCTGTGTAGCAGTACGTTATCTGTGAACCGCGAAAAAGCGGAGAAAGACACGCAAGAGTAACCCGACTGCCGTTCCCCCTTTTCGAAGCGGTCGCCGGTCTCTGGTATGCGCCAGACTATCTAACAATAGGAAACTGGAGTTCCAAGAGGATAGAAACCTTGGTGTCTATCCTTTTGGTCCCCAAGCCAAGGGTTGGCTCCCACTCCCTCTGCGTGAGGACGCAGACTCACCCTCTGGAGGACTTCCGATGCACCATAATATAAATGACGACCGGTGCACCAAACAGGGCTGTTACGGTGCTGATACTCAGTTCCGTCGGTGCAAACACCGTCCGCGCGATGAGATCGCACAGCAGACAGAATCCCGCACCGCCGAGAAAGCACGCCGGTATCATCAGGATCGGCTTTGCCGTGCCGAACAGGCTTTTCGCAAGATGCGGAACCGCGATGCCGACGAACGAGATCGGTCCGGCAAACGCCGCTACACACGCCGAGAGCACGCTCGACAGCAGGATCAGCACCACGCGGAACGCGGCGATATTGACGCCCATACTGCGGGCATACCCCTCTCCGAGCTGGTACGCGCTGATCGGCTTGGACAGCAGGAACACGCACACGAGCGACACCAGCACCACCGGCGTCATCACGCGGATATTGTCCCAGGAAATGCCCGAAAAGCTGCCCATCGACCAGTTATGCAGGTTGACAATATTGGAATCCTCAGCAAAGGTAATGACGAAATCCGTCACCGCCGAGCAGATATAGCCAATCATCACGCCGCTCACAACCAGCAGCGGCATCTGCCGCACGCGCTGCGCGATGAGCAGCACAAAGCCCATCGAGAGCATGGCTCCCGCAAAGGCGGCTGTTATCATGACGGCAGAGCCGAGCACGCGCCCGCAGGACAGCGCGCCGATCATCGTCAGCGCGACCGTCAGCTTGGCACCCGAGGAAATACCCAGCACGAACGGCCCCGCGATCGGGTTGGCGAAAAAGGTCTGCAGCAGAAAGCCGGAGACAGACAGCGCACCGCCGAGCAGGATGGCCGCGAAGATACGCGGCAGGCGAATCTCCCACACGATGACCGCATTGTCGCTGCTGTGCGTCAGCAGAATCTGCGCGACCTCTCGGACAGACAGGTGCAAGCTGCCCGAGTTGACATTCCACACGAATAGCACGGCCAGCAGTGCCAGAAGCACGGCAAACGCGCCCGCATAACGCATTTTAGGCTGCGGTTTCATGGGAAATCCTCTCCTTTCAGGACAGCTTGTGTAAGTATTTCAGGGTGGACGGGTTGCCGTCTGCAATGACGGTATGGAAGTCACGGATCAGCTCGTCCAGTTCCATTGTGGACTGGTACAGGTTCTTCTCCGTACACCATACATTGCCGGTTTTCACGGCCTTGAAGTCCGCAAGCAGCGGGCTTTTTTCCAGCAGCTGGTCAAGCGTCTGCAGCTCACTGTCGATAGTGGCGTTGTAGATCATCACATCCGCGTCCTTGGCTCCGGCGTAAAAACTCTCCATCTGCATGTTGACGGTGGACTTTGCCGTATCGTCTGTCAGATCGTCAAAAATGTATTTCCCTCCTGCCAGACTGATCATTTCCGCGATATAATCCGTGGATTTGCGAACATTTGCCGCACCGTTCGACGTGATGTAAAAGAACGAAACCGTCTTGCCGGCTGCCGGCTTCTGCAGGATATCCACAATGCCGTCCACCTTATCCGCAAATAGCTTTTCCGCCTTGTCCTCGCAGCCGAGCAGCGTACCGTACACCTTGATCCACTCCATGCGGCCGAGTGCGTGCGGCTCGTAGCTGGAACGCTCGACAAACACCGGAATACCCAGCTTTTCGAGCTGCTCCTTGACCTCGGGCGTATGGTAGATCATGGTATTCTCAATAGCAAGATTGCAGTCAGCGGAGTAGATGGTCTCGTAATCCGGCGCGCTGTACTTGCCCGCATAGGTGATCTTGCCGTCCGCCATCGCCTGCTTGGCCTCGTCGATGTACCAGCCGTCCTGCTTGGTGCCGGACAGTGCAATACTGTCCAGCGCATCCAGTGCAACGAACTGGTCCATGACACTCGAGGAGACCAGATAAATGCTGTCCAGCGGCTGCTGCAGCACCACGATATCTGCGTCCAGACCGTCCGGCACGGACGCGTTTTCCGGAACGACCAGATAACGTGCGTCGTCCTTCACGGTAATGAGCGAATAGCCGCCGTCATAGTGATCGACCGAGAAGCACTCGGCATACTCCAAATCCACGCTGTCGGTCGGCTGCATGTCGCTCCACGAGACCGCCGCCTGCGTCTGTGCGGTCGATTGCCGGGCAGTTCCGCAGCCGGACAGACCGCCGAGCAGCAGTGCCGCACTCAGACACCATGCTGTAATTCTTCTCATTTTGCTGCCGGAGCGATGGACGCAGAGTCAAAACGCAGCGTGTACTCGATCTCGTGCGGCTCACTCATTGCGGTAGTGTCGGCTACGACCGGCATCGCCCAGTCAAAGCCCGCAACCGGAATTTCAAACGTGGAGTGCTCATTTTCGATCACAGCATCGTACTTTTCGTCGTTCACCTTCATGTAATCGTAGTTTTTGCTGCTCCAGATGATCTTAGCCGTCACCTTGCCGCCCGAAACGGTCAGCGCTGCGGGAGATTCCACGCTTGCACGGCCGGAGCCGCCGGAAAGCGTTACGTCAGCGGTGTAGGTGCCGTCTGCGAGAGACAGGCTCTCAGCGGTGGTCATTACGCCGTCTGCCAGTGCATCTGCCGGCAAAGAGTCCGCACGGAACACCAGGGTGCGGTCGTACCACTTCTCCTTCTTCTTGCTGAAGGCTGCACAGTCAATACCCTCATCGAGCGCCTTAACCGGAACGGTAAAGCTGTGTGTACCGTCAGCTTCCTCGGTAAACGGAATGTAGCCGGCCTCAGCGGCAGCGGCAGCCTCCTCGCCGGTGCCCATATAGACGTACAGATAACCGGTACCGCCCATGTGCATCTTAGCGGTCATTTCGCCGTTCTTGACGGTCAGCTCGCATGCGGTAACGTTGAACATGTTGGAGCTGGAATCGACGGTTACATCGTAGGTGCCGTCCTTCACTTTGTCACCGGTGATCGGCGTCATGCCGTCCTCAACAACATCCTCGACATCGGCCATATCGGACGCAGAAGCGACCTGAGAGGTGGTGCTGCTGTCCTGCGCGGAGGTGTCCTGCTGGGTGCTGCCGCCGCAGGCGGAGAGCAGCATGAATGCCGCAAATACGGCGCTTAACAGTGCTTTTTTGTTCTTCATTGTGGTTTCTCCTTTGTTTTGCGATATAAACGGGATTTTGATGAATCGCTGCCATTCAGGGCATTTGCGCTTGAGAAGCGAACGGAATCTTGCCTACCCGGCAGGGGCACAAGAGGGTAGACACCAAGGTTTCCACCCTCTTGTGAATCACCCCTTTCCTATCATAGCACGGCGAAAATCAGAAAGACGAGACCGCTCTGAAAAAAGGAACGGCAGTCGGGTTACCGCAGCGTGTCTTTCTCTGCCTTTTCGCAGTTCACAGACAGTGTACTGCTACACAGGCCGGAAGGTCTGCGCAGGCGCGACATAACCGTGTCGCGCAACTCTTTTACGCGTTGTTACTCGCAGCACCTGCGAATTACACCTATCGCATTTTCTTCACTCTGGGTATAATTTTCCATTCTCCATTTTCAATTCTGCATACCAAAATCGACAATCAAAATCTCACAAAAACAGGGTCCGTCCGCATTCCACGGCTCGGACCCTGCTGTTTACTTGATTTACTTCAGGGAATCAATCGCTGCCTGTGCGTGTGCAACAAACAGATCCTGGATTGCCTGCACAGAGCCAAGGCCCTCAACTACGGTGGTTACCTCGAAGCCTGCCTTCTCAAACTCGGTCTTCCAGGAGCCGTCCTCGTCACCTGCCATATCGTTATTGGCATGGTCGCCTGCAACGATCATCAGCGGACGCAGAACAACCTTCTTATAGCCGCCTGCCTTAACGGCTGCGATTACGTCATCGAGGGACGGAGTTGCCTCAACAGTGCCGACAAAGTAGTTGTCGTAGCCTGCGGCCTTGAGGGTTTCCTGCATCTTGGTGTAAACGCTGTTGGAATCCGCCTCGGTGCCGTGACCCATGAAGCAGATTGCGGTCTCGCCGTCGTCATACTCCTTGGTTGCGTCTACGATGGCATTCATAACCTTCTGGAAGTCGTCGTCAGAGGTCAGCAGCGGCTCACCGAGTACGATCTTCTCGAAGGAATCCGAATAGCCTGCCAGCTCATCCTTGAGGTCGTTGTACTCCAGACCGTTCATCAGATGGGTCGGCTGAACAACCAGGGTCTTTACCTTGTTAGCTACGGCGCGGTCCAGTGCCTCGGTTACGTTGTCGATCTTCTCCCCGTCACGCTTGTTTACATGGTCGATGATGATCTGGCTAGTAAAGCCGCGGCGTACCGCGTAATCCGGGAACGCCTTCTGCATAGCCTTCTCGATGGCGCCGATGGTCTCACGGCGGCTGTCGTTATAGCTGGTGCCGAAGCTGACTACGAGCAGCTCGGTATCGCCAATTTCATCCTGATTCAGCGGATCGTCCAAGGAAGCGTCACCCGTTTCATAGTTTTCGTCCGGATCGGTCTGATCCTGCGCATCGGTCTGTGCAGTGGTGTTATTGTCCTTCGTGTCGTCCGCAGCTGCGGTCTTGCTGCCGCCGCAAGCGGTCAGCATGGACATCAGCATGCCGGAAACGATCAGCATAATGCCGAGCTTCTTCAGTTTGCTTACTTTGCTCATGGTTTTCCTCCTTCGTTTTGCCTGCAAAGCGAAAGCGCACACTTTGAAAGAAAAAGGGTACGGAAAACACACAATCCCCCCATCAATATATGATGAAAGGGACTGCTTGAATCAAAAATCATGCGGTATCAGTACAATCAATAACTCGTGACCCGGAAGCAGCTTCCCGTACCAACAGACCGGCAGGTTTCCTGACTTGCGGCTCTTAAGGCAATACCACATAATTGAACAAGGGCGATTTGCGAGTAAATTCTCGCGTACTGACGAGGCGTGGTTTTGCGGTAATACTTGATGTATTACCGTGAAATCACAACGAAGTCAGGACACAAAATTTCCGCAAAGCGCCACAGCTTTCATCATGCGATGTTGCCTTAGAACTGCCGCCTTCCCGATACCGTAATATCAGTGACGTAAATGGCAGTCCATTTCCCGCTTACAGTGACGAGATCGTGCAGGATTTTCACCTGCTTCCCTTTTACCCGCTGCTCCTTTGCAGACAGCGGCACCGACTGTTCGCTTATTTACTTATTGCGCGGGAAATTCCCGCATTGCACGAGTATTATACTATATTTAACCGTCAATTACAACTGTTTTCCGGAGAAAAACACGCTCTCATGTCTCCTGCGGCCGGAAAACCTTTTTCCGCACGATCAGGTAGCACACAAAGTGCGCCAGGATGGTCAGTATCCACGAGATCGGGTAGGACGCATACAGGATGAACAGCGTATGCTGCACACGAAAGACCGTAAAAATCCAGATGATACGGAACACACATGCGCCAATCAGCGAGACGATCATTGGCAGCATGGAATAGCCCAGACCGCGTATTGTGCCCGCGAGCACATCCATCATGCCGCACAGGCAGTAGGTGACGCTGATGACCGACAGGCGCTGCATACCGAACGAGATGACCTCCAGATCATCCGAGTAGATGTGCAGCAGATGATTGCCGAGCAGATGTGCGCCGTTGCCGAGCACCAGACCGATCAGTGTGACGATGCACATGCAGCGCACGAGTGTCTGGTCGATGCGGTGATAATTCTTTGCACCGAGATTCTGGCTGGTGAAGCTGATGGAGGTCTGATAGAGCGCATTCATCGAAATGTACACAAAGCCCTCAATGTTGGCGGCTGCCGTGTTGCCCGCAACCGTTACTGCGCCGAAGCTGTTGACCGAGGACTGAATGAGTACGTTCGAGATATTGAAGATAACGCTCTGCATACCGGCCGGCAGACCGATCTGCATGATGCGGGCGAATTTATCCGCGCGGAAGTGCAGACGGCGCAGGTCGAGGTGGCACATACCATCCGTTTTGACAAGGCACAGCACGGTTAGACCCGCCGAAACGCACTGGCTGAGCACGGTGGCGATAGCCGTTCCGGCAACGCCCATGCCGAGGATGCACACAAACAGCAGGTCGCCGAGGACGTTCATCACGCCTGCCGCCATCAGGAAGTACAGCGGACGCCGGGTATCGCCCACGGCACGCAGTACGGCGGCACCGAAGTTGTAGATCATGGTTGCCGGCATGCCGATGAAATACACCTGCATGTACAGCACAGCCTGGTCAATAACCTCGTCCGGTGTGGCCATCAGCGTCAGCATGGGACGTGCGAGCACAACGCCGAGCACGATCAGTATCGTGCCGCCAATTAAGCCGGTAAGCAGCGCCGTCTGGATGGTCTGCTGCACACCGTCATAATCCCGCTCGCCGTAATGCCGCGCGACAAGCACGTTCGCACCGACCGAAATACCGATGAATGAGTTGACCAGCAGGTTGAACAGCGAGGTGGTCGAGCCGACCGCCGCCATCGCATTGCTGCCCGCAAATTTGCCGACTACGACAATGTCGGTCGCATTGAACAGCAGCTGCAGCACACCCGAAAGAATCAGCGGCAGCGAAAACAGCAGGATTTTGCTCAGCAGCGGACCGCTGCACAGGTCCATCTCGTAGCTGCGTTTCATTCGTTAAAGCACTTCCCTTCTTGCGTAAAGTTTCTCTATTACCTATATTATCTATCGGAATATCGGTGGTGTCAATGGGTGATTGTGTTTCGGACGCATTCATGGTATAGTGAAGTCACAGTAGAATGATAAATTAGGATTTGATAAAGGAGCGTGATTGCATGGAAAAAGGTGTCATTCTGAAAGTGATTAGTATTGTTTTTACTCTCATAACCATTTTAGCAATCGCCTGTGCTATTACAGGTTCAGGAAGTGGCTTCTTGGATTTGAGCAATATTGCGAGAGCCGTATGCATCGGAGTTGCTGTAATCTGCGGTATTCTTGCATTTGTAACTTGGAAATGCTCTAAGTCAACACCGCACAATTAAAGCGGCGGTGCTTTGCGGAAATTTTGTGCCCTGACTTTGTTGCAGTTTCACGGTAATACATCAAGTATTACCGCAAAACTGCGCCTCGTCAGTACGCAAAATTTACTCGCAAATCACTCTTGTTCAATTATGCGGTATTGCCCTAAGTCAAAAGCTTGACCAATTCCGGTTTGATCAAACAAGGAAATTATTGGAGAGGAAAATAAGGAATTAGAAAGCGAAAAGAAAGTGATTGCAGATAAAGCAGCATCCAAGGAGGCGATTATATGAAAAAACGCCTGTTATCTGCCGTTTTGACGCTGGTTTTATGTGCTTATCCCGCTATGGCGGCTGATTTCGGCACGCTGACAATCTCCTCTGACCGCGAGGTCATAGATGATTCTGTACTGTATGAGCTTGCCGCAGCGGACGAACCCAGCACGCTCACCTTGCGCACACCGAACGGGGAAACCGGCTCTCTGATGTTCGATGGCACAGAGTATCACCTGCAGCCGTGCGGACAGACCGACGAATTCACCTATCCGGTTTTGTTTTCCGCAGACGGCGAAAACGCCTATGGTCTCCCCTACACCGAATGGTTTATGTCCAATTCCGACATCGGGCAGCACATTTTTGATCCGGTGACCGAGTGGGACGCCCGGCATATCTGTTCCGTGCCGCGCTGGCGCGACTGCGGTACACTGCGCCTGACCGGACAGAACAAACTCAAGCCGCCGTATGCGCTGCTGACGCGCTTTTTTGCAATCCATCGAGATCGGAATGCCGCCCTTTCTCTGGAAATGCAGCCCGCTCTGGGACAGCCCCTGTTACTTGCATACCATAACGGAACTTACACGCTGACTGAGACCGATCCGAACCGGTTTATCCGCACCGAGTGGACACAGCTTGTGCCGCTGCCGACGAATGACCTGCGCACGCTGTCCCTCACGCTGATCAACGCCAGCGGCGAACCGCGCCCGCTGTTTACGTTTCCACATCCGGTAACGTATCTGACATTACCTTCTATTGTGTAACAATCAAATTTTCAGGAGAGTCCCCCGCTATGATTAGAGAATTACGAAAAGCAGATATCAATCAAGTTGCCGATATATGGCTGGATACCAATATAAAGGCACATTATTTTATCCCTGCCCAATATTGGAAAAGCAATTTGGAGATTGTGAAAGAACTGCTGCTGCAGGCAACTGTCTATGTCTATGAGGACAATCAGAAGATACAAGGATTTATCGGGCTGAATGGCGAATATATTGAAGGCATTTTTGTTTCTGAGGCAATGCAGTCGCAGAGCATCGGTAAAAGACTGCTGAATTATGTAAAGAATACAAGAAGCAAACTGATTTTGAATGTATATCAAAAAAACACACCAGCAATATCTTTTTATCAAAGAGAAGGATTTGAAATTCAGTACAGCGGCCTGGATGAAGCTACCGGAGAAAAAGATTATGGAATGGCGTGGCAGCAGAAGTAAAAATACAGTTTTTCAAACAGTTATAGAAACACAAACCCCCGTCAAAGACGGGGGCAGCTTGTCGAAAAAGTCAGATTTCTATTTTGTGCTTCGTGCGACAGCACGCATAAAATAGAATTTGCGCAGCAAATTCATAAAAACCGGGGGCGTGGTCCAGACCACCCTCTCTTGCCGCTATGCGGCAATTCACCTTGTGTACCTCGGTTTTTATACAAGGGAAGAAAAAATGTGTCCGGAGGACGCGGTTTTTCTTCAGCATTCGATCGAAAGCGTGGTTTCGATCGAGAGGCTGCTCGAAAAACGATAGTTTTTCGACAGCCTCTACCCCCCGTCAAAGACGGGGTTTTGTTATACCTGAATCGCAAAAAGAAAGAGTGGAAAGCGCTTCACTCTCCACTCTCAAACTTTCACTCTAAATTAGCGGCTCTCCAGCAGACGGGTCGTCTCGGAAGAATCGATCAGATTGGTCATGCTGCGCAGGCTGATGCCCAGCGTAGACAGGTTGTGCATCATCGCAGAGGTTGCAGGAGCCAGCACGCCAGCAACGCCCAGACCGATCAGCGAACCGTTAAAGCCAATTACGAAGCGGTAATTGGAGTTGATGCGGCTCATCAGACCCTGTGCGATACGGCGCAGCGCAACCAACTCAAACAGATTCTCGGCTGCGATGGTGATGTCCGCAATCTCACGGGCGATGGCAGCGCCGTCGCTGATGGCTACGCCAACGTTAGCCGCCGACAGCGCCGGAGAATCGTTGATACCGTCGCCGAGCATGATAACCGTATGGCCTGCCGCGCGTTCCTGCTCGACAAAGTTTGCCTTGTCCTCCGGCAGAACCTCAGCGCGGTAGTCGTCCACGCCGACCTCAGCCGCGATAGCCGCTGCCGTGCGCTCACTGTCGCCGGTCAGCATGACTGTGCGCTTGATGCCGAGGGCGCGCAGCGCCTTCATCACATCGCGGGCCTCCGGACGAAGCGGATCTGCGATGCAGATAACGGCCGCCAGCTCACCGCCGATGGCCAGATACAGGTGCGAAAACTCGGGCGGGAGTGCATCATACTTCTCCTGCTCACCGGCCGGAACCGTACACTTTTCATCCTCGAAGATAAAGTGTGCACTGCCTATAACGACCTTCTTGTTTTCAACCATGCTGGAAATGCCGTGCGCTACGATATACTCAACCTGCGAGTGCATTTCCTCGTGCGCCAGATTGCGCTCACGCGCAGCGCGGACAACGGCGTTCGCCATAGAGTGTGGGAAATGCTCCTCCAGGCAGGCTGCAACGCGCAGCATGTCATCCTCGGTACGGCCGCCGAACGGAATAACCCTGGCAACCACCGGGCAGGCGTGCGTCAGCGTGCCGGTCTTGTCGAATACAATGGTATCCGCCTGCGCGACAGCCTCGAGGAACTTGCCGCCCTTGACCGTGATATGATACATGCTTGCCTCACGCATGGCGGACAGAACCGCCAGCGGCATAGCCAGCTTGAGCGCACAGGAGAAATCAACCATCAGCACGGACAGTGCACGGGTGACATTGCGGGTCAGTGCGTAGCTGAGCGCACTGCCGACCAGCGTGTACGGCACCAGCTTGTCCGCCAGATTGGCGGCATGGCTCTCAGCTGCACTCTTGAGCTGCTCGGACTGCTCGATCATGGAAACGATCTTGTCGTAGCGGCTCTCGCCGGAGGACTGGGTGACCTCGATCACGCAGTCGCCTTCCTCGATGACCGTGCCGGCGTAAACCTGCGTACCCGGACGCTTTGCAACCGGCATGGATTCTCCGGTAAGCGATGCCTGATTAACCATGACTTCGCCTTCAACAACCTCACCGTCCAGCGGGATGACGCTGCCCATGCGAACCAGAATGTGATCACCGACAGCGATGTTTGACAGCGGTACAAGTACCTCTGCGTCATCGGTTTTGAGCCATACGCGTTTTACGTTGAGCGACATACAGCGCGCCAGATCGTCAACCGACTTTTTGTGCGTCCACTCCTCGAGCAGCTCACCGATATCGAGCAGGAACATAACCGAGCCTGCCGTGGAGAAGTCCCGGCGTACCATCGAAACACCGATGGACAGCGCGTCGAGCAGCTCAACCTTCAGCTCTCTGTGAATCAGGCGCTTGAGACCGCGGCCGAGGAACGGCAGCGACAGCCAGATCGTGCGTGCAATCTGCAGCGGCGTTGGCAGGAACAGCGTGCAGGCAAACTTCGTAATAACCTTGCCGACCAGCTTTTCCTGATACTCACGGTTGAGCGCACGGCCGCTGTGGGTCGGCGTCAGCGCCGTAACAGACGGTGCAGTATAGTTAAACTGAGCGATCGCGCGGATGATATTCTCGCGGTCACCGATGTAGCGGATGACAGCACAGCAGGTGCGCTCGTGCACGGCTGCGTTGAGTACACCCGGCTGATTCTGCAGATATGCCTCCAGCAGATCAGCCTGCTCCAGCGTCATGCGGTACTGCTTCATGCGCACGCGAAGCCGTCCGCGGCTTTCGTGTTCAATGAATGCTTTCATAGTAAAATTACCTCCAGCTTACTTCCGGTAGATAGGAAAAGAGGGGCTCTGCCCCTCTTTGATATTCGTCCCATGAAAACCGGGAACATGTGCCTCGGTTTTCATTCCCTAAGAGGGAGAAAGCTTCCGAATGGGAACTTTCGGGCGACTTTGGAACGGCTCACAGTCCGTTCTTCCTGTCCGCCAAACCACGGTTTGGCGACAGGTTCTTATGCCTCAACCGGAGCAGCAGTCGGGTCCTCATCGGTCAGCTCAACCTCAATGTCTGCATCCTCAACAGCAGCAGCCTCTGCCTCAGCAGCGCGCTTCTCGTTGATCTCCTCTGCGGAAGCGAGGATGTCGCCGACGTTCTCCTTAACGCAATCAACGGTGTTCATAACAGTATCCTTCATGCGAAGAACCGCTGCGGTAGCATGGGTATATACGTTCTTAGCATCCTTGCTGCTCAGCAGCTTGATACCTGCGGAACCGAACAGAGTGCCACCAACAAATACGGCGATGTCCTTGTAAATCTTCTTCATAATATGTTCCTCCTATCAATCTCACTTGCGCTTACAGCCGGTAATCATCGTCATTACCATGCAGAACAACGCGGCCCATGCCCAAAAACGATGCTGCTTCATACAGTACACCTCCAAACATGGTGTGTTTTTTTGTTTGCGATTATCATATCACAATTTCCCCTGCTTGTCGCACAGCTTTAGACATGAAACGCACGGAATCGGACATTTTCGCAGTTTATTGCCGCTAATTTTTAGTTTTATCATCAAAATAGTTGCATTTTGCTAACTTTTTCGAGCTTGTCGGCGGTACTGCGAGGGCGTCAGCTGATAGCGGCGCTTGAACGCCACACCGAACTGACTGGCGCTGTTATAGCCGACCGCCGCCGCAATATCCACGATGGAGAGCGGACTCCGATGCAGCAGTTCGGCAGCATGCTGCACCCGCTTTTCGAGCAGATACTGGTGGATCGGACGACCATAGGTCTGCCGAAATATATCCTTCAAGGCGGTCGGCGAAATGCGGAACCGTGCAGACAGCTGGTCGATCGTAAGCGGGTCGGACAGGTGCGATACCATATACTCCTGCACCTGCCTCACTGTATCGGTCAGATAGTGATCGCGGGAGACGGATTCCGGCGGTATCGTCAGCAGCGGACTGTCTGTACTGATGAGGTACAGCAGCTCAATGGCTTTGATTGCACTGTAGGCGGCTCTGTCCCGTTCCGGGACGGATTGCAGTGCCGCAGCCAGATTATCAATCCACACCGCGCTGCGCAGCACTACGCAGCCCAGATGCGGAGTGACTCGTGCTTTGATTCGTGCTGCGTTGACCGTCAGACGGCACGGTGCCGCTGCGCTCTGCTCGATGAGCACCAGCTCACCGCTGAACAATCCGTCCGCGACCGAAAGGCTCTGCACACTTGCGCCGAGCAGCAGCAGTACCTCGTGCTCATGCAGGAACACTTGCCGCCCATTGGTCATGGTCAGCCGCAGACCGCCCTGCCGGCAGAACAGCACCTCGCACGGCACCTCGGATGGCTCCGCAGGCATGGCCGGCGGCACGGTCAGCGCGCAGTCAAAATCGCACACGTGCACGCCATCCATCGGCTGGGTCCAGCGTACGCAGCCGGACAGCGATGCGCCGGTATTCGGTTTGAGCAGAGTTTCCAGCACTGCGATTTCCTCCGTTGGTATATATCGGTTTATTAGGTTAGATTTTGCTAACCTGTGTTGAAAAGCAAAGCCGCTGCAAGGCGGCCTTACTCTGCTCATTTATGCAGAAAGGAAAACAGTCCCTTTTTCTCATATCGCTCCTTGGAAAAGGACGTAACGGTGTAGCCGGTAGCGTTTACCGCATCGCGGACAGCCTGCTCATCGAGATCCTGCTCAGTGAGGATAACCGTCTGCCCCTTGCCGTGAGAGGAAGTGACCTTCTTCACAGGAAATGCCTTGCGAACCGCATCGTTGACATGGCTTTCGCACATGCCGCACATCATGCCGTCAACGCCGAGAGTAATTTTCAACATGGGTGTAATGCTCCTTTTGTACCCGAGCTGGTTAGCTTTTACTAACTAACAATATATCACGAAATAGCGCAGATTGCAAGGGGGAATCCTTAGTTTTGCGTAGGAGTTTGCTCATGCAGGATTCGCCGCACCCGCGGCAGGGGCAAGAGGGTAGACACCTGCGGTTTCTACCCTCTTAACTCCCATTTCCCTTTATTTCTTAGTCTGGCGCAGATTGCCGACATGTGACCGCTCCGAAATATGGGGAACGGCAGAGGATTTTTTCTTCCGTATCTTTCTCAACCTGTTCGCAGGGTCAGATAGTATTCTGCTACACAGACCGGAAAGTCTGCGCAGGCGCGACATAACAGTGTCGCGCAACTCTTTGGCGCGTTGTACCGCACGGCACCTGCGAATTAGGCATTTGGTACAATTTATCCTCGTAGGTGCTGTCTATCATAACGCGCTAACGAGTTGCGCGGCACGGTTATGCCGCGCCTGCGTAGAGTAGCCCGTCTGTGTAGCAGAACGGTATCCGGCACTGCGTATAGGTTTCGGCATGGGAGCACACTGTGCTCCCCTACGGTAGAAAAAATCCTCTGCCGTTCCCCATATTTCGGAGCGGTCACATATCGGTAATCTGCGCCAGGCTATCCAAGGGAAAGGGGTGATTCTCAAGAGGGTGGAAACCGCAGGTGTCTACCCTCTTGTGCGCCCGCGCGGCGTCAGCGCAGATTCCGCTCGCTTCGCAAGCGCCCCACTCCCGATGAGCACCATCATCAAGATTGACAAATACCCGCAAAAAGGGTATACTAATCTCATCTGCGGGTATGGCGGAATTGGCAGACGCGCCAGATTTAGGTTCTGGTGTCCTCGACGTGCAGGTTCAAGTCCTGTTACCCGCACCAGCAAAAAAACGCTGTGGAATCTCTCCACAGCGTTTTTCTTTTGCCTATTTTTACTTGGACAGCTTGCTCTGTGCCTTCTGCTCAAAGCGCTCCTTCGCTACGATAGCGCGCTGATGCGTGCCCTCACCGATCAGGCCTGCCTCATCATATGCGGCAACCTTGAAGGTGAGCATCTTGCCGTTCGGCGCGATCTCGGTCAGCTCGGTCTCGATACGAACCTCCATGCCCTCCGGCGTAGCGGCAACGTGGCTTACGTTTACCAGCGTGCCGACCGTGGTCTTACCCTCTTCCAGCTCACCAGCTACGCTGCCTGCCGCAGTGTTCTCGATAGCTGCGATCATCATCGGGGTGGCAAACACGGATACCAGACCGCTGCCTACATTGCATGCCAGCTGATCCTTGGTTACGATGAACTTCTTCTCACCCTTAATACCAACCTGCATTGGAATCTCTCCTTTTTTCTATAGTAAGGTAAATTACTTTCTGCGAATCTCAGTCATGCCGCCCATATACGGCTGCAGCGGCTTCGGAATTGCAACCGAGCCGTCCTCACGCAGATTGTTCTCGAGGAATGCGATCAGCATACGCGGAGGTGCAACAACGGTGTTGTTCAGCGTGTGTGCGAAGTACAGCTCCTTCGGATTCTCCTTGCTGCGGACACGGATGCCCAGACGGCGAGCCTGTGCGTCGCCAAGGTTGGAGCAGGAGCCTACCTCGAAGTACTTCTTCTGACGCGGAGACCATGCCTCTACGTCGCAGGACTTAACCTTCAGGTCAGCCAGGTCACCGGAGCAGCACTCGAGCGTGCGAACCGGAATGTCCATCGAACGGAAGAAGTCAACCGTGTTCTGCCACAGCTTGTCATACCACATCTTGCTCTCTTCCGGCTTGCAGACAACAACCATTTCCTGCTTCTCGAACTGGTGAATACGGTATACGCCGCGCTCCTCGATGCCGTGTGCGCCGACTTCCTTACGGAAGCACGGAGAGTAGCTGGTCAGGGTCTGCGGAAGGGTTTCCTCATCGTTGATGGTGTCGATGAACTTGCCGATCATGGAGTGCTCGGAGGTACCGATCAGGTACAGGTCCTCGCCCTCGATCTTGTACATCATGTTCTCCATTTCCTTAAAGGACATAACGCCCTTAACGACATCACCGTGGATCATGAACGGCGGAATGTAGTAGGTAAAGCCGCGGTCGATCATGAAGTCGCGTGCGTAGGACAGGATGGAGGAATGCAGACGGGCAATATCGCCCTTCAGGTAGTAGAAGCCATTGCCGGAGGTGCGGCGTGCAGCATCGAGGTCGATGCCGTCGAAAGACTCCATAATATCAACGTGATACGGAACCTCGAAATCCGGAACGACCGGATCGCCAAACTTCTCAATCTCAACATTCTCGGAGTCGTCCTTGCCAATCGGAACGGACGGGTCAATGATGTTCGGGATAACCATCATACGGTTCTTGACTTCCTCAGCGAAGGTCTTTTCATCCTCCTCGAGCTTGGTCATCTCATCGGCCATTGCCTTAACCTCGGCCTTGATCTTCTCGGCCTCTTCCTTCTGGCCCTTTGCCATCAGACCGCCAATCTCCTTGGACTTCTTGTTGCGCTGTGCACGCAGCTCGTCACAGCGGGTCTTGGCTGCACGGTACTTCGCGTCAAACTCGATGACCTCGTCAACCATCGGGATCTTCTCGTCCTGGAACTTCTTCTTGATGTTTTCCTTTACCGCATCCGGATTGGTGCGGACAAATTTGATATCCAGCATTGTTTCTATATCTCCTTTTACATTATATACATATTATTCTGCCGTGTCGTTCGGCTCTGCATCCTGCGCTTGCTCAGCCTGCTCCAGTGTCGCTTTGGCCGACTGGAACAGTTTGCTGATGTTCTCATCAAAGCCATCCTCGCTGCTGCCCAGCAAACGCTCTTCGCTGTATTTCGTCAGCATTTCGTCATAGGTCTTGCGGGCATCCGCGGTCTGCTTAGCCGCCAGAGAAACGCCGATCTGCGCAAGGTACTGATACACCTCACGCTCCTCCATACGCCGCTCGGTCGCGCCGACTACATCGGTTGCCGCCTGCTCACTGTCGAGCGTCTTGCGCACCTTATCCAGTGCAGTATTCTGCATGTCGTACTGCTTCTGCAAATCTTCCACTTTCTGGGTTGCGCCCTGTGCCACGGTCTGCTGCTGTGTCAGCTGCGAGCTCAGGTTTTCGACCTGCTTGTCCGCACGCGACTGCGCCACATAGCTGATCAGAATCAGCGCAATTGCTACAGAAAACAGTCCGACGATATAAAAGGTCAGCGTGGTGCGGCTGAGCTTTTTCTCCGGTTTGTTCTGTTCCGGCTGCTTATTCTGCTCGTCCATTGCTTGCCTCCTTTATACACGCAGGTTTCGGAGTGCTTCACTGAGCCGCTCCAAATCCTCTGCGCCGTAGTATTCCAACGTCAGCTGGCCGCTGTGCTTACCCTGCTGAATGCTGATCTTGCGTCCGAGGACGCCCTCCAGCTCCTTCTCCAGCTCGGCAATGTAGTCCACGGAAACCTCAAGCGGCTGCTCAGGCTTTTCGACCGGTTTTTTGTTCATGCGCTTGGCCAGCGCCTCCGACTGACGGACCGACAGGCCGACCATCTGTCTGGCTGCCTCTACGCGCTTATCCTCCTCGTTTACCGCAAGGACTGCCCGCGCGTGACCGCCGGAGATTTCGCCTTCGCTGACCATCGTACGCACCTCGGTCGGCAAAGCCAGCAGACGCAGTGCATTTGCTACCGCCGAACGTGACTTGACCACGCGCTTGGAAACCTGCTCCTGCGTCAGTCCAAACTGCTTCATCAGACGCTCATAACCTTCGGCTTCTTCGATCGGGTTTAGGTCCTGCCGCTGCAGATTTTCGATCAGCGCCAGCTCCATGACCTCGTCTTCCTCGGCCTCAAGCACCATCGCAGGAATGTCTTCTAAGCCTGCCTGACGTGCTGCACGCCAGCGGCGCTCACCTGCAATGATCTGGTAGTAGCCGTCCTTCTCGCCCTTGCGTACCGTGATTGGTGTGATGACGCCGTGCAGGCGAATGCTCTCTGCCAGCTCGTCCAGAGATACCTGATCAAAGGCCTTCCTCGGCTGATCGGGATTCGGCTCGATTTTTGCCAAAGGCAGGTTTTTTATGCCGTTATCCAGACTTTCTTCCATTAAATCGCTGGTATCACTGCCGAAAAGGTTGGACAAGCCGCCGCCCAGACCCATTTTTGCGCCTGCCATCAGCTTCTCCCCTTTCGGTCATTTTTCTTCAGAATCTCGTCCGCAAGAGCCAGATAAGCCTCTGCGCCGCGGCACATTCTGTCGTAAGCTGTTATGGGCTTGCCGTGGCTCGGTGCTTCACTCAGGCGCACGTTGCGCGGCACAACAGCCGAGAATACCTCGCCCGGGAAGTGCTTTTTCACTTCCTCAACCACCTGAATCGACAGATTGGTGCGTCCGTCAAACATAGTCAGCAGCACGCCTTCCATCACCAGCTTGCGGTTGAGCGCCTTCTTTACCATGCGCACGGTCGTCATCAGTTGACTCAGACCTTCAAGCGCGTAATACTCGCACTGCAACGGCACCAGAAAGCTGTCGGCTGCACACAGGCAGTTGAGAGTCAGCAGACCGAGTGACGGCGGACAGTCGATAAATACATAGTCGTAATCGTCCTTCACCTGATCGAGTACGTTTTTCAGACGATACTCTCGGTCGGACATTCCAATCAAATCCAACTCAGCGCCCGCCAGATTAACATTCGCGCCCAGCAGATCAACCCACTTAGTCGATACGATGGCGCTCTTGACATCCGGTTGGTCGGCTACAATCAGGTCGTAAATCGAGGTTTCCAGTGAGCGCGGATCCACGCCAAAACCGGAGGTTGCATTGCCCTGCGGATCGAAATCACACAGCAGAACGCGCTTTTCGCGCTCCGACAACGCTGCCGCGAGGTTGATAGCGGTTGTAGTTTTTCCCACGCCGCCCTTTTGATTGGCAAACGCGATAATCTTCCCCATAGTCATTTCCTCTCGTCCATGGTTTTTTTCTACGAATTTCATTATATCACATTGCACTTTTAATTGCAAAGCAATCGCAGTATTTTTACAGCTGTTTCACGTGAAACATCAAGTATTTTGCCGTTTTACAGGATACAACTGGTAAATTAACCGGCTTTTGTTTCACGTGAAACAAAAGAGAGCCGTTCGGCTCTCTTACCTTATTATATATACTTCTACACGCTTTCCGACTTTCTCCAACTTTACCCAGAAGTGCTGTCCGTAACAGCACGTAAAAAGATCGCGCGACACTGTCATGTCGCGCCTGCGTAGAGTAGCTGACATGTGTAGCAGTACATTATCTGTGAACTGCGAATAGTCTACGAAAGTCATACAAGAGTAATCCAACTGCCGTTCCCCTTTTTCGCAGCAGTTGCCGCTCTCCGATTTTCGCCGTGCTTCCTAAAGGGAAAGGGGTGCTTCACAAGAGGGTGGAAACCGTAGGTGTCTACCCTCTTGTGCCCCTGCCGGGCAGGCAAGTCAGGTTCGCTTCACAAGCGACCATTAAATGTTTCACGTGAAACAAAATCCGCCCTCCTGTGGAACAAAAGTGTTTCACGTGAAACATCAGCTCTTTGCGTGCGGAATATTGATTGTCAGCGTAATTCCATCCTCGTTTTCCTGCCGGTCTACGGTTGCACCGATTCCGGCGTCTACCATTACGCCGACCGCCCGATTGAGCGTATTCAGGAAAAACCGCACATCCTTAATAAGCCGCACAACATTATCCTTATGCGGCGGCTCCGCTAACTCCGGATGCTTTTTCTGCTCCAGCAGGTTCTCGATATACTCCTCCGATCGGCTGACGTTTAATTCGTTCTCGATAATATAGTGTGTGGCGTTCATCCGTTCCTCGTCATCACGCAGACGCAGCAGACAGCGCGCGTGCCGCTCTGTAAGGTTCGCACTGCGAATCAATTCCATATTTTGCGGAGAAAGCCGCAGCAGACGCAGCTTATTTGCCACCGCGGACTGTGTTTTCCCCACTTTGCGCGCGGCTTCCTCCTGCGTCAGTCCGTACTGATCGATCAGACGCTTGAAGCCATAGGCTTCCTCGAAAAAGTCCAGATCACGCCTTTGCAGGTTCTCCACGAGCGCAATCGCCGAGGAATCCTCGTTATCCGCCGCAATCAGCAGACACGGTACATCGTTAAGCCCCGCAACACGCGCAGCGCGCAGCCTTCTCTCCCCTGCCACAAGCTCGTAACCGCCTCCGGGCGCACGCCGTACGGTCAGCGGATTGAGTACGCCGTACTGCCGGATGCTCTCTGCCAGCTGCGCGATTGCCTCCGGATCAAAGTATTTCCTCGGCTGATTGGGATTGCGCGCAATCTCACTCACGCGAATACGCCGCAGCGTGCGATCCTCTTTGCCGGAAACCAGCGTTAATACAGACATCATGGTCAACCACTCTCCAATTCGTCTTATCGTTCATTTTATTCGCGCTTATCTCTGCCGCACCATCAGCAGAAATGTCGCCCTTGGTAATAGATTACCATATAATTACATATTTACAAGTAAAATCGACCGCGCAATCTGCAAAATCCGACGAAAACATGACAAATTCTACCTGATATCTATATTTTCCCCTATTTTCGGACAAAAAATACCCTCTGTAATTTTCCGTACAGAGGGGTACTTTCCGTATATTTCTCGCCTGATTTACAGCGGCGAAGTCTGTATTTTCTTGAAGCGGCGCGGATACTTTTCCGGTGTTTCCTGCGTTTTCTGCAGGCGCACGATGGCGCGGGAAACCTCATCGAACGGCACAGTGTAGTGCAGCACTTCAGCGTCCGGCGCACCGAGAACCGTGCGGGCATTTGCCGCTGTTTCAACTTCCTCTGTGCAGTCCTCGGCCTTCATGGCGAGGAACGCACCGCCGACCTTGACCATCGGCAGTGCCAGTTCACTCAGCACGCGCAGATCGGCTACCGCACGCGACACCGCCAGATCAAACGTGCCGCGGTTGTCTCTGGCGTAATCCTCCGCACGGGCATGCACCGCCGTGACGTTGGTCAGACCCAGATCGGCAATGACTTCATTTAGAAAATCAATGCGCTTGCGCAGTGCATCGAGCAGCACAAACTCGGTCTGCGGGCACAGAATCGCCAGCGGCATGCCCGGAAAACCGGCTCCCGTTCCCACATCGAGCACGCGTCCATTCTGCGGCATATACGGTGCAAGTGCCGCGCAATCGAGGAAATGCCGGGTCACGATTTCGGTCGGATCGGTAATGGCAGTCAGATTCATAACCTTGTTTTTCTCGCGCAGAATCTCGGAATAACGCAGTAAGTTGTCCGCTGCAGACGGACACTCTGCGACTCCCAGCTCGCGCAGACCGGCGGTCAAAAGCTCGCGTTCGGTCATGCCTTTTCCTCCTTTTTATGGGTCTCGATGTAGATCATCAGTGCCGTGATATCCGCCGGTGAAACGCCCGAAATACGGACCGCCTGACCGAAATTCAGCGGCTTGACGGCGTTCAGTTTCTGGCGTGCCTCCAGTCGCAGCGAGTCCACCTCGTTGTAGTCCAGATCGAGCGGCAGCGGGCGGCTCTGCAGCTTACGGTACTGCTCCACATCACGCATCTGGCGCTCGATATAACCCGCGTATTTGACGCGGATTTCCACCTGCTCACGGATAACAGCGGGCAGCTCCGGACGCTCAGGATCGAACATTGCAAGGTCCGCATAGCTGAGTTCCGGGCGGCGCAGCAGGTCGATCAGCTTGCAGCCCGCCTTGAGCGGTGTAGAGTTTTTACCCGCAAGAAAGCCGTTCAATTTATCGCTCGGCGCCACGCCAACCGAGGCTGTGCGGTCGATCTCTGCCTGCACTGCTTCGTACTTTTTACGCACCTTTTCGCCGCGTTCCGGCGAATTCAAGCCAACTCGAACACCGATCGGCACCAGACGTTCATCTGCGTTATCCTGCCGCAGAAGCAGGCGGTATTCCGAGCGTGAGGTCATCATGCGGTAGGGTTCGCTCGTGCCGCGCGTCACCAGATCATCAATCAGCGTACCGATGTAGCCGTCCGCACGGTCGAGTATAAGCGGCTCCTCCCCCTTGATTTTGAGCGCGGCGTTGATGCCCGCAACCAATCCCTGCGCCGCCGCCTCCTCATAACCGGACGAGCCGCAGAACTGGCCTGCGCCGTACAGTCCGGGCACCTTTTTCGTCTCGAGCGTCGGCCGCAGCTCCAGCGGGTCGATGCAGTCATATTCGATGGCGTACGCCGGCCGCATAATCTCCGCGTTCTCCAATCCCTTGACCGAGCGCAGCATCTCGCGCTGCACGTCGAACGGCATGGACGACGAGAAGCCCTGCACATAGACCTCCTCGGTGTCCAGACCCATCGGCTCAAGGAACAGCTGGTGGCGCGGCTTATCCGCAAAGCGCACCACCTTGTCCTCGATAGACGGACAATAGCGCGGTCCCACGCCCTCAATCTGGCCGCCGTACAGCGGCGAACGGCTCAGATTTGCGCGGATGATTTCATGTGTTTTCGCGGTTGTGTAGGTCAGATAACACACCGCGCGGTTGTCCGGCGGGTGGTCGGTCTCAAACGAAAACGGGATGATCTCATCCTCACCGGCCTGCTCTGCCAAATCGGTATAGTCGATAGAACGGCGATTGATGCGCGGCGGCGTACCCGTCTTAAACCGCTGCAGCCGCAGTCCCAGACCGCGCAGCGACTCGGTGAGCGGCTTGGCTGCCGCCATGCCGTCCGGACCGGATTCACGGGTGTACTCGCCGATGATCACACGTCCGCCGAGGAATGTGCCGGACGCAATGACAGCCGCCTTGACCGGATGTCGTGCACCGATAGCGGTAACAACCGCGGAAACGGCACCGTTCTCCACCTCAACGGACACGATCTCGTCCTGCATGAGAAACAGATTTTCCTGCCGCTCAAGCGTGTGCTTCATATACTCTCTGTATTTAATGCGGTCGGCCTGTGCACGCAGCGAGTGCACTGCCGGTCCCTTGCCGCGGTTGAGCATGCGGTACTGGATGCAGGCCGCGTCAGCCGCACGCGCCATCTCACCGCCGAGCGCATCTATCTCGCGTACAAGGTGTCCCTTAGCTGTGCCGCCGATCGCCGGATTGCACGGCATATTGCCTACGGCGTCCAAATTGATCGAAAAACACGCTGTTTTTGCACCCAAACGTGCTGCAGCCAGCGCCGCCTCAATACCGGCATGACCGGCGCCGATCACCGCTACATCAAAGCTCTCTGCCGAAAAAACCGTCATTGGCGCTCTCTCCCCTTTCAAAAAATTCCTGTGATTTCGGTTGTGTGAAACCTGTGCGTAACTGTTGATAACTCTGTGGATACTGTTGATAACTTGTGAGTTTTTGACCACATTTTTATACACGCAGTTTTATTTTCATTTTATTATTACAATAAGTAGTCGAATATAGGGCAATTTTTCTGGTTATCCACTATATCTCGTATACCTCCGGATAGAAGTTGTGCACAAGTGGTTTTTATTCTATTTTTCACTCGCAATCATCCGTTAATCATCCTGCAATCATCCGGTAGACATACAGTATATATCATACACGATTTCAGCACAAAATAAAAGAGGACGTTTGCACAGATTGCAAACGTCCTCTCTGAATTTTAAGTGCAATTTCTCTTAATAACAGCTGCAGCAGCATCACTTTCCGACGCAGAAGTCGCTGAAAATGCGGGTGACAACGGCATCGGTCACGGTTTCGCCGGTGATCTCGCCCAGTGCGGTAATCGCGCCCTCGGCGTCCATCACGACCGCGTCCGGCGTCATACCGGACTGCGCCGCATACAGCGCTGCTTCACAGCGTTCGGCAGCACGCGCCAGCGCCGCCGCCTGTCTTGCGTTAGTGATGAGCGCACCGTCAAACGCACCGTCGCCCAGACCCACGGTTCGCGGGATAAGATTGAGCAGCTTATCCAGTCCGTCACCGGTTTTCGCAGAAAGCGGCACGATATGCAGGAAGTGCTTTTTCAGCAGCTTTTCATCCAGCTGCTGCGGCAGATCGACCTTGTTGACAACCGCGATCGCGCGGTGGCCTGCCGAGCGTGCCAGCACGAGCATATCCTCGTCGCTGATGGGCTTGGAGCCGTCGAACACAGCCAGGATGAGCGAGGAAGCCGAAGCCTCCGCCATCGCCCGGTCAATGCCCGCCTGCTCCACCGGATCGTCCGTGTTGCGCAGACCCGCCGTATCGGTCACGCGCAGCAAAATCTGCCCGACCTTGACATTCTCCTCGATGAGATCGCGGGTCGTGCCCGGAATATCAGTCACGATCGCCCGCTCGCGACCGAGCAGCGTGTTCAGCAGCGTGGACTTGCCTGCGTTCGGTCTGCCGAGGATGACGCACGGTACGCCTTCTCTAAGAATACGGCCGCGCTCGTAGCTTTCCGCCATGCTGTACAGACGGCTTGTCGTGCGGTGCAGCAGCGCCGCCGCGTCCTCGAACAGCACCGGATCAATGTCCTCGTCCGGGAAATCCACGACCGCGTGAAAATGCGCCACCATGCCGAGCAGCTCATCGCGCATCTGCTGCACGGGAGAGCCGACCGCGCCCATGACCTGTGCCGCCGCATTCTGCGCCGCCTCTGCGGTGCGCGCGGTGATCAGATCATGCACGGCTTCAGCCTCAGAAAGGCCCATTTTGCCGTTTAAGAAGGCGCGGCGGGTAAACTCACCTGCCTCTGCCTGCCGCACGCCCTGCGCGAACAGAGCGTCTAGGCCGGCACACAGCACGGCTGTCGAGCCGTGGCACTGCAGCTCCGCCATCGTTTCACCCGTATAGGTGTGCGGTGCATGCAGCGCGACAGCGTAGCAGCAGTCGATCACATTGCCGGACTTGTCCGTCAGCGTGCCGTAAACCAGCTTCTGCGAGGGTGCTTCCGTAAGCGGCTTGCCGTTCTTCGCCTGAAAAACGGCATTTATCGCTTCGATTGCGCGTTCACCCGACACGCGGATCAAACCGATCGGTCCGCCGGAGGAGGAAATTGCGGCAATCGTATCGTTCATAACGAATACCCCGATTTAACCGCGGTCACGGTTGCGATAGCTGTTATCCGGCGCAATAACAACGCGGCGACCCGGCTCGGTGCCGGTCGAATAGGTGGTCACACCGTTGAATTCCTGCAGCGCGGCATGGATAATGCGGCGCTCATACGGGTTCATCGGCTCGAGCGTCATGGAGCGATGCGCCTTAACGACCTTCATCGCCATCTTGCGGGCCAGGCGCTCCAAGCTTTCCGCGCGCTTCTCGCGGTAGTTTTCGGTATCGACAGACAGACGAACGTGCTCATCCAGTGCGTTATTCAGCACCAGAGAGCCGAGGTACTGGATGGCATCCAGCGTGTCGCCGCGGCGGCCGATGATCGGGCCCATATCCGGACCGGAAATCTCCAGACGAAGCTGGTCGCACTCTACCTGCGGCAGGGTCTTAACCTGACCCTCAACGCCCATCTTTGCCAGCAGACCGGTTACAAAATCGGTAGCCAGCTTTTCCGCCTGCTGCATGCCTGCTTCGGAAACCGGGATCAGCTCACGCTCCTTGGGAACGGACGGTGTGATCGGACGGTCCTCACGCGGGCGGCGCGGACGGCGGTCACGGCCATTGCGGTCGCTGCGGTCACGGCGCGGACGGTCGCTGCGCTCACGGCGCGGCGGACGCTCAAACTCCAGCTTTTCCGGTACA
The DNA here is from genome assembly GCF_027684505.1 of Butyricicoccus sp. AF18-9LB. NCBI lineage: Bacteria > Bacillati > Bacillota > Clostridia > Eubacteriales > Butyricicoccaceae > Butyricicoccus > Butyricicoccus sp. AF18-9LB. The sequence continues at coordinate 32,654 of NZ_JAQCWA010000011.1, read as the reverse complement.
AAGTCTGCCGGAGCAGCCTTTACCAGACGCGGCGTGTTATCATCCGTGGTGATGGACAGCTTCTGCGGCTTCTCTGCGGGTTTCTCCTGCTTCGGAGCCGGCTTTTCTGCCTTGACAACAGGCTTCTCCTGCTGCTTGGGTTCGGTCTTGGGCGCGGGCTTGCGCTCCTCCTTCTTAACCTCCGGCTTTGCCGCCGGAATGTCCGGTGCTTCGTAGGTTACGCGCACGCGTGCCGGCGTTGCGCCGATACCCAGAAAGCCCTTTTTGCCAATCTCGAGTACCTCTACCGATACATCGTCGCGCTCCAGACCGAGCTGCTTGAGGGCATTCTCGACTGCTGCGTCACGGTTTTCACCGGTAGCCTCTAAAAACTTCTGCATGATTTACTTGTCCCCCTTTTTGTTCTTTGCGTTCTGGGACTGCTGCTTCTGTGCAGCCTTGTGTGCTTCACGCTTGGCCTGCTTCTCTGCCTCGATGCGGGCAGCCTCAGCAGCCTGCTTGGCCTCCTGCTTGCCGCGGAGCGTCTTGGTGAGGATGATCTCCTGTACGCAGGTAAATACGTTGTTGAAGATCCAGTAGATGCCGATCGCACCCGGAAGAATGAACGCAAAGTACAGCGACATCAGCGGCATCATAAAGTTGAGCATCTTCATCTGACCTGCTGCCGCAGAGTTCTGCGTGCCCTGCATCTTCTGCATGATGTAAGAGGACAGGAATGCGGTCAGACCAGACAGGATCGGGATGATCCAGATAATGCTCGGATGAGAGATAGACGGTGTATCAGCCAGATTCAGACCAAAGAAGTGGAAATCCAGCGGGAAAATGGTCTCGCCGCTCTGCAGGCAGTTGGTAACAGCATCCGAGAAATGGCCGCTTCCGTCCACGAAAGCGTTCAGCTTCTCGGCGATCAGGATCTGAACGGTGTAGTTTGCGCCCGCAAGCTGATCCAGACCGATCATCTGCGCCAATGCGATAACTGTCTCGCGGCTCAGGCCGACGATGTACTGCAGCGGCTGCTGAACCGCGTAGTACAGACCCATCATGATCGGCAGCGGGATGAGGTTGGGCAGACAGCCGCTCATCGGGCTGACGCCGTGCTTCTCATACAGCTTCTGCATCTCCTCGTTGAGCTTGACACGGTTGTTCGCGTACTTCTTCTGCAGCTGCTGGAGCTCGGCGTTCATCGCGCTCATGGCGAGCATACTCTTCTTGCTCTTGATGGTCAGCGGGATGCAGACCAGCTTTACCAGCAGCGCGAACAGGATAACGGCAAGACCGTAGTTCTGTACAATGCTGTACAGCCACTGCAGGAGCAGGCCGAACGGTCGAACGATCAAAATACCGAACAGCTTCGGATCTTTGATCAGGTTAGAAAGTTGATCCAGGGTCATAAAAACCTCCATGTTAAATTGTAAAACGACACAGTGAAAAGGATTTTGCAAAGCAAAATCCTCACTTTACCGCCGTAAGGCGGTATTTCATCGGAAATTCTCCGAATTTCCATAAATTCCGGGGACATGTGCCTCGGAATTTATACAAGAAAGAAAATCTGTGTGCCGCAGAGCGACGCGCAGATTTTCGCCCGGGACATATCCGCGTTTGACGTGGTATGTCCTCCTCGTCCGAAAGCGTGGTTTCGGACGAATTAAGGAACCGGGTCATAGGGTCCTCTCTTAGAGAAAGGATTGCAGCGGCAGATGCGCTTAAACGCCAGCCAGCCGCCCTTGAGTGCACCGTATTTCTCGATGGCCTCGATCGCATACTGCGAGCAGGTCGGGATATACCGGCAGCAGGGCGGTTTGTTTGGAGAAATATACCGGCGATAAAACCGGATCATCGCCAGCAGCAGCCGCTTCATGTCCGAGCTGCCGCAACCTTGTTGTCCTTCAAGGCGCGCAGCAGCGATTTTTCGATTTCCTGATAACTTGCGCCTACGGCCCGTACCCGTGCGACCAGCACAAGGTCGATGCCGTCGGCAAATTTGTCCTCGTTGAGACGGTACGCCTCACGAAACAAACGCTTGATGCGGTTTCTTTTCACCGCACACGCCAGCTTGGCACTGACGGTGAGTCCCAGCCGGTTGTAGCCGAGCTTGTTCCTGCGGCAGTAGATCACAACGTGTTTTCCTGCCGTGGACACACCACGATGATACAATCGGCGGAATTCGTGGTTTTCCTTTAAGGATACTGTTTTTTTCATCTTCTGATGCTCCCGTTTTTTCCTGATGCCCTCGAAAAAAACGTATTTTTTCTTTGCATCTGATGGTTTGCAAAGCTGATTTTACTGTTTCGTTCGTTTCGGTCAGTAAAATCCGAACCGGAATACCGTATTTTCGCTGCATGGACTGCACCCTAAATAGGATGACCGCTCCACCGACGGCTGGAGTGGTGTTGCCCGTAAACGAAAAAACGAGCCGCACGAATGCGGCTCGTTACGAACTCTTTTGCGCCGCTGGCGCGAATTTTCGGGAAGTCTGAATACTCCCTTTACAGGCTGTCATTAAGCAGACAGCTTAGCGCGACCCTTAGCGCGACGGCGTGCAAGTACCTTGCGGCCGTTGGACGTGGACATACGCTTACGGAAGCCGTGCTCCTTGGAGCGCTGACGCTTCTTCGGCTGGAACGTTCTCTTCATAACTTTGTGCACCTCCCTGTTCTAAAATTTACAGATGGGCACCGGCATAGGTCCGGCGCAAGACGCGGGCATATGCCGCTGCCTGTCTGCATAATAGGATACGATATTTATTATCCTATATAGGTTCGATTTTGTCAAGTATTTTTTCCAACCCTCGGAACGAATTTCAGCAGTTTGCACAGGTTGTCAACATGTTGTGGATAAATAGAAACATATGCTCAATGGCTTGCGGAATCTCGGTTTTCAGCAATCTGTGGATTTTCGGATTTTCGCGGAAAATCCGTCTATTCTCGATGAATTTTTGCAGAAATTCCGCAGTTTTCATAAAAAACTCCGTGCATTTTTCCCAACCAGCTTTAATTTCCGATTATTTTGACGTAAAAAACGCCGATTTTTTTAAATTCCGCGAAGTAAATAAACCGGTTCGGCTGTTCAAAATCATGCTGCCACGCGACACGCCGCCGAACAGTTATCCACATCGACGCATTGAACTTGTGGATAAAATATGCTATTATAAAATAGAATCATTATCGACAGGAGGCGCCCTATGGCAAACAATATATTGGAGATGGCGCTCGAGCAGCTGGACTTCCCTCCTTCCACCATTTCCGCTTGGTTTGACGACGTAACGGTCGTTTCCTTTGGGGATAATCGGCTGGTGCTGCACTCTCCGGTGCCCTTTAAGAAAGAATTTATCGAGTCCAAATTTATCGCTCCTTTACAGGAGGTGCTGCACAACCTAACCGGCGACCCGATCACGGTCGTTGTAGTGACCGGCGAATACACCGCGCCGAGCACGAGCACTTCTCCGTATGACGACTACACATTTGAGCGTTTTATCGTTGGTTCGAGCAACAAATTCGCGCATGCGGCTGCCCTTGCGGTTTCGCAGCGCCCGGCGGCAGAGAACAACCCGCTCTTCATCTACGGCAACTCGGGTCTGGGCAAAACGCATCTGATGTATGCGATCGCAAACGTGCTTCGTCGCACCCATCCGGAATACCGCATTATATATGTAAAGGGTGAGGATTTCACCAACGAGCTGATCACCGCCATCCAGGAAGGCAACGTACAGGCGTTCCGCAACAAGTACCGCATGGTTGACCTGCTGCTGCTGGACGACGTGCAGTTCATCGCCGGCAAGGAGCGCACGCAGGAAGAATTTTTCCATACCTTTAACGCGCTTTACGAGGCAAAAAAGCAGATCGTGCTCACTTCCGACCGTCCGCCGAAGGAAATCAACACACTCGAGGACCGCATGAAGACCCGTTTTGAATGGGGTCTGCTGGCTGATATTCAGCCGCCTGATTTTGAGACCAGAATCGCCATTATCCGCGATAAAGCGGTCAAAATGGGCGTTGAACTGCCCGATGACGTATCCAACTACATTGCAGAGAATATCCAGGCAAATATCCGCCAGCTCGAAGGCGCGGTCAAAAAGATCAAGGCCATGCACGAGCTGATGGGCGAACGCATCACGGTTTCGCTTGCAGAAAACGCGATCGACGCGTTGCGCACCGAGAATCCGGGTCTCAATCCGACACCGGAGCGCATTATGGAAGCGGTAGCGAACTACTTCTATATCCCGGTCGAGCAGATGATCTCGCAGAATCGCTCCAAGGATGTAGCCTACCCGCGGCAGATGGCGATGTACATGATCCGGCAGGAGCTTGAATACTCCTTCCCCGATATTGCAAAGATATTCAAGCGCGACCATACCACCGTCATGCACGCCTGCAACAAGATCGAGGAGGAGCGCAAGAACTCCCGTGAGACCGAGGACGTCATCAAAAAGCTGCATAATAATATCCGCGGCGACGGCTGATCTTTACCGTGCATTCGTGCAAAACAACTTTTCCACAGCCTAAAAATGCACAGTTTAATTATCCCCAACCAACCTGTGGATTCCACATGGATAACTCTGTGGATAAATAACGGGGTTATTTTCACTGTGTATCGTTTATTTTTCATCCACAACCTCCTGTGTACGACATTTCCCGCGCCATACCTGAAGATTTTCGGGTTTTCCCCAATTTCCCCAGGTACTACTACGAATACTATATCCTATCCTTCTATTCTGTGTGATCTTTCTCGCCGCTGGCAATGCCTGCTGAAGGCTGTTCGTGTGTCGAGGACACAGTCATTAAGAGGTGTGTGTAATCGCACAGTATTCGCCGGTGTGTATTTATAAATATGCAGACATTGCATAAATTGATTCTTTGTTTTATTTCCATTTCTGAGAGGAGCAACTATGAAGTTTTCCTGTGAAAAAGAAACCCTGCTGAATCTGCTCAACATCGCCTCCCGCGCAGTAACCGGCAAAAGCTCGATGCCGCTGCTCGAAGGTCTGCTGCTGGCAGCCGATGCAGACACTCTGACCATCACCGGCTACGATCTGTCCATGGGCATCCGCACGACCGCGCAGGTCGATGTGGTAGAGCCCGGCAGAATCGTGCTGAATTCCCGCCTGTTCTGTGACATCGTTCGCAAGCTGCCGCAGGACGTGGTCTACCTTGAGACCGACGACAAGCTGATGACCACCATCAAGTGCGGCCGTTCAGTGTTCAACCTGATGGCCAGCGAGGCTGACGAATATCCGGCTCTGGCTGATGTGGCCAGCGACAAGGGGCTCTCTCTGCCGCAGCCCATCCTCAAGAGCATGATCGCGCAGACCATTTTCTCGGTTTCGGATAACGAATCCAAGCCCATCCACACCGGCTGCTTGTTTGAAATCGAAGGCAGCCGCCTGAACGTCGTGGCCGTTGACGGCTACCGCCTGTCTGTACGCCGTGAGACCGTCGAGGGCGTTCCCGGCGATATGAAGTTTGTTGTGCCGGGCACGTCCCTGCGCGAGATCGAACGAATTCTGGACGATGATGACGATATTGTCGAGATTTTCCCGGATTCCAAGAACATTTTGTTTCGCATCGGCAGCACGACTCTCATTACTCGTCTGATCGACGGCGAGTTTCTCAACTACCGTGCGGCCATTCCGAAGGAGTTCGAGCACGAGGTTTCGGCGGATCGCCAGGAGCTGATCCAGTGCATCGAGCGTGTCTCTCTGATCGTGTCGGAAAAGCTGAAAAACCCGATTCGCTTCCACTTTGACGGCTCGTATGTGCAGATGTCGTGCGTGACCGCGATCGGCAAGAGTTATGACGAATGCCCGTTTGACGGCTCGATCGAGAACCTTGAGATCGGCTTCAACAACCGTTACATTCTGGAGGCGCTGCGCGCAGCCGGCGATGAGCAGGTGAAGCTGCAGCTCAAGGGAGCGCTCAACCCGATGATCATTTCGCCGATGGAAGGCGATAAATACACCTATCTTGTACTGCCTGTGAGACTGAAAGCCAATGACTGAAATTAAAATTGAAACCGAATTCATCAAACTTGATGCACTGCTCAAATTTGCAAACCTGGTAAGCTCCGGCGGCGAAGCGAAGATCCGCATTGCCGAGGGCGAAGTGCTGGTAAACGGCGAAATCTGCACCATGCGCGGCAAAAAGCTGCGTTCCGGTGACACGGTGGAGCTGGACGGCGAGCAGGTATGCATCAAATAAAATAAACACAGTGTACGATAATAAACGCGATTTTGTGCGTTCGTTATCGTACAAAATGTTCAATACGGAGAAGTCCATGTACATCAAGTCGTTAAAACTGCAGAATTTCCGCAATTATGCGGACGAATCGTTTGCGTTCGATCCGGCGGTCAACCTGATCTGCGGCGAAAACGGACAGGGCAAAACCAACCTGCTCGAAGCGGCAGCGGCCTGCTCGACCATGCGGCTGTTTCGCACGGCCCAGAAAAAAGAGGGGCTGCGGTTCGGAGAGAATCATGCCTTTATCTTCGCTGATTTTGTCGCGCAGGAGCGCGATATCTCGCTTGAACTGCGGTTTTCCCGCACCAAAGCGATGGAAATCTACAAAAACGGTGTGCGGCAGAAACGCCAGTCGGACGCACAGGGACTGCTCAAAACCGTGCTGTTCTGCCCGGAGGATCTGATGCTCGTCCGTGCCGGAGCGGCGGCTCGCCGCCGATTTCTCGATACCGCGCTGTGCCAGATGCGGCCCAACTACGCACGCTATCTCGAGGAGTACAACCGTCTGCACGAGCATAAAACGCGCATTCTGCGCGACAGTGAAGAAAAGCCTTCCCTGCTCTCCATGTGGGAGGATTTCTCGCTTCGCATGGCGCATATCGGCGCGCAGATTATCCGCTACCGCGCGTACTACTGCCGTAAGCTGCTCAAGGCTGCGGCCGCCGTCTATGCGGATATTGCGCCGCACGAGGTGCTCTCCGGTGTGTACAAGACCGTGTCGAGCGTCACCGACCCGTTTGCAGACGCTCGAACAATCGAAAAGCAACTTATCGACCATGTGTTCAGCCATAAAACCGCCGAGATTGCGGCTAAAAGCTGCCTTTCCGGTCCGCATAAGGATGACTTGGAGCTGTTATTGGATGGCCGCAGTGCCGCTTCCTTCGGCTCGCAGGGACAGGTGCGGACCTGCACACTGTCGCTTAAAATCGCCGAGCGTGAGCTGTTCTTTGACGAGGACGGCGAGTATCCGGTGCTGCTGCTCGACGATGTGCTCAGCGAGCTTGATCGCCGTCGTCAGGACTTTGTGCTCAACCGCATATCGGCGGGTCAGGTCATGATCACCTGCTGCGAGGACGGTATCTCGGAAAAGCTGCGTGCAGGCGCGGTTTTCCATATCCAAAACGGCAAAAAATCCGCAGAAACACACTAAAATCACATATTTTTACAAACTATTGCACGGCGGGAACAGATACCACCTCGAAATTCCCTGCCGTGCCCTTGTTTTCTTTCAAAAAAACAGAGAAATATTTGTTTTTCCTTAGGTTTAGGGTACACAATTAGTGAAAAAAGTGGTATAATTAAATCCAGTTAGTAATTAGGAATTGGGGTGTCGCGCACCGCGCGATTGTTGAAACGGATAGAAAATCCGCAGGACTTTAATTACGCATTACTAATTTCTAATTATTCCGGAGGAATAGAATGTATTTACATTTAGGTCAGGACTACATTGTGCCCTTGCAGAGCGTAGTTGCGGTGTTCGATATGGACACGGCGACCGCATCCAAGCGCACGCGCCTGCTGCTCGAACGCCTGCAGGACGAGGGACGGATCATCGAGCTGTACGACGATCTGCCGCGCGCGGCTGTGCTGTGCGAAAACGCCCTCGGTGAGACCCTGTACCTGACGCAGCTTTCTCCGCAGGCTATTCAAAGACGTGCGGAAAAGGGCTACGCAGTTTGATAATTGAAAATTGAGAATGGGTAATGGAGAATGAAGGTTCGGCGCGGTGCGCTGTGATTTAATAAAAGCATAACCGCGCAAGGATAGCGGCATTTTCCATTTTCAATTCTCAATTATTTTGTTCCCGCAATTTCTGGAAAGGAAATTTAACGATATGAGTGAAGAAATCGAAATCAAGGACGAAGTGCTCGACCTGAAGGTTACCGAGACCTATGATGAAAATCAGATTCAGGTACTCGAAGGCTTAGAGGCTGTCCGCAAACGCCCGGGTATGTACATCGGTTCTACCTCGGCACGCGGTCTGCACCATCTGGTGTATGAGATCGTCGATAACTCGATCGACGAGGCGCTGGCAGGCTACTGCACGCACATCGAAGTTACGATTGAAAAGGGCGATATCATCCGCGTTGCCGATAACGGCCGTGGTATTCCCTGCGGTATTCACCCGCAGATGGGCATCCCAACGCTCGAGGTTGTACTCACCGTCCTGCACGCAGGCGGCAAGTTCGATGGCTCCGGCTACAAGGTATCCGGCGGCCTGCACGGCGTTGGTTCGTCGGTCGTAAACGCGCTGTCCGACTGGCTGGAGGCCGAGGTCCGCGATGGCCATACCAAGCACTACATGCGCTTTGAGCGCGGTGTAACGACCGTCAAGATGCGCGATACGCCGTGTGAGAGCGAAACCGGCACGACCATCCGCTTCCACGCGGACCCGGAGATCTTCGAGACTACGGTCTACGAATACGATGTGCTCGAAAAGCGTCTGCGCGAGCAGGCGTTCCTGAACGCCGGACTCAAGATCACGCTGCGCGACGAGCGCGACGATGAGCCGGTCGAGGAGGTCATGCACTACGAGGGCGGTATCCGTCAGTTCGTGGAGCACCTCAACCGCACGAAGACGCCGCTGCACGATCAGGTGATCTACATGGAGGGCAGCCGCGATACCTCGATGGCCGAGGTTGCCATGCAGTATACCGACAGCTACAGCGAGCTGATGCTGTCCTTTGCAAACAACATCAACACCACCGAGGGCGGCACGCACGAGACCGGCTTTAAGGCCGCTCTTACCCGTGTACTCAACGATTACGGCAAGAAATACAAGCTGCTCAAGGACGATGAGTCCTTCAAGGGCGAGGACGCGCGTGAGGGTCTGACCGCGATTATCTCGGTCAAGCTGCAGGAAGCGCAGTTCGAGGGCCAGACCAAGACCAAGCTGGGCAACAGCGAAATGCGTGCGCTGGTGGACGCGATGGTTTCCGAGAAGCTGATGACCTTCTTCGAAGAGAACCCGCAGGTGGCCCGCACCATTATTGAAAAGGCGCAGACCGCCGCGCGTGCCCGCGAGGCTGCAAAGAAGGCGCGCGAGATGACCCGCCGCAAGTCTGCACTGGATTCGGCTTCCCTGCCGGGCAAGCTGGCGGACTGCATTGAAAAGGACCCGACCTACACCGAAATCTACATCGTCGAGGGTGATTCCGCAGGCGGCTCCGCCAAGGAAGGCCGCGACCGCCGTCATCAGGCGATCCTGCCGCTGTGGGGCAAGATGCTGAACGTCGAAAAAGCGCGTCTCGACCGTGTTTACGGCAACGACAAGCTGACTCCGATGATTACCGCGTTCGGCGCGGGCTTCGGTGATGATTTTGACCTCGCAAAGCTGCGTTACGGCAAGATCATCCTGATGGCCGATGCCGATGTGGACGGCAGCCATATCCGCACCCTGCTGCTGACATTCTTCTTCCGCTTTATGCGCCCGCTGATCGAGCACGGCCATGTGTTCATCGCACAGCCGCCGCTGTTCAAGAACGAAAAGGGCAAGGATGTCCGCTACACCTACACCGAGGAGCAGCAGCGCGACTGCATCGCTGAAATGGGCGACAATGTGCGCGTACAGCGCTACAAGGGCCTCGGCGAGATGGATCCGCAGCAGCTGTGGGAGACCACCATGGACCCGGAGCACCGCACGCTGCTTCAGGTTACGATGGAGGACGCGGCAGCCGCCGATGAAACCTTTGCACTCCTGATGGGCGAAAAGGTAGAACCCAGACGCGAATTTATCGAGCGAAATGCAAAATATGTAATGAATTTGGACGTATAAGGGAGAAAACTATGCTGTTTTTTGAAAATGATTACGGTTATGGCGCACACCCCAAGGTTTTAGAACATCTGGCACAGACGAATATGGAGCCGGTTTCCGGCTACGGCAACGATAAATTTACCGCTTCGGCGGCAGAAAAGATTAAAGCAGCGGCGGACTGCCCGGACGCTCAGGTGTATTTTCTGACCGGCGGCACACAGACCAACATGGTCGTCATTGATACGCTGCTCCGTCCGTATGAGGGCGTTGTAGCGTCCTCCTGCGGTCATGTGAACACGCATGAAGCCGGCGCCATCGAGTCCACCGGACACAAGGTGCTGACCGTTCCGCATAAGAACGGCAAGCTGGATGCGGACGATCTCCGTGAATATGTTCAGACCTTTTATGCGGACGCAAGCCACGACCACATGGTATTTCCGGGCATGGTTTACATTTCACATCCGTCCGAATACGGCACGCTTTACACGAGAAACGAGCTGGAGCGCATTTCTGCCGTGTGCAGAGAGTTTTCCATGCCGCTGTTTCTGGACGGTGCACGCCTTGGCTACGGCCTTACGGCGGATACCGATGTGACGCTGCAGGACATTGCCAAGCTGACTGATGTGTTCTACATCGGCGGAACCAAGTGCGGCGCGCTCTGCGGCGAGGCGGTTGTGTTCACGCACGGCAATATGCCGAAACAGTTCGTCACGATGGTCAAGCGCCGCGGCGCAATGATCGCCAAGGGCCGTCTGAACGCGCTGCAGTTCGATGCCCTGTTCACCGACGGGCTGTATGAGGAGATCTGTGCACCGGCGGTCAAACTCGCCATCAAGCTGCGGGACGGTCTCAAAGCAAAGGGCTATCGCTTTGCGATCGAGTCCCCCACCAACCAGCAGTTCATCATTGTAGAAAACAGCAGACTGCCTGAACTGAAAACCAAGGTAGTTTACAGCTTTATAGAGAAATATGACGCGGAGCATACGGTCATCCGTCTGGCGACCAGCTGGGCGACGACCGAGGAGCAGGTGGACGAGCTTCTGAATATACTCTAAGCGTAAAACTCAGCTGAGAATAACTAAAACAGCTGAATAAGCCAACAATTCTGGAGGCAAAGAATGAGTCAAGAATACGAACAGCAGAAAATCATGCAGGTCGATCTCGAACGCGAGATGAAGAAAAGCTATATCGACTATGCAATGAGTGTTATTGTCGGCCGCGCGCTGCCGGATGTGCGCGACGGCCTCAAGCCGGTACACCGCCGCATCCTGTACGCCATGTACGAGGACGGCCTGACCTCGGACAAGCCCTACCGCAAGTCGGCAACGACCGTCGGTAATGTGCTCGGCCGCTACCATCCGCACGGTGACGCATCGGTTTACGACGCGATGGTGCGTATGGCGCAGCCGTTCTCGCTGCACTATCCGCTGATCGACGGTCACGGCAACTTCGGTTCCGTGGACGGCGACCCTCCGGCAGCTTACCGTTACACCGAGGCCCGCATGGCCAAGCTGGCAAACTACATGCTAGCGGATATCAAGAAAAACACGGTCGATTTCCAGCCGAACTTCGATGAGGAGCGCCAGGAGCCGGTCGTACTGCCTTCCCGCTTCCCTAACCTGCTGGTGAACGGCTCGTCCGGTATCGCGGTCGGCATGGCGACCAACATCCCGCCGCATAATCTTTCCGAGGTCATCGACGGCACCTGCTATGTCATCGACCATCCCGAGGCGGAGATGGACGAAATCTGCCAGTTCATCAAGGGACCGGACTTCCCGACCGGCGGCGTGATCATGGGCCGCAGCGGCATCCGTGCGGCTTATGCAACCGGCCGCGGCAAGATCAAGGTTCGCGCAAAGACCGAGATTGTAGATCTGCCGAACGGCAAGAGCCAGATCGTTATTACCGAGATCCCGTACATGGTAAACAAGGCGCGTCTGGTCGAGTCCATGGCAAATCTGGTCAAAGACAAGCGCATCGACGGCATCACGAACATTCAGGACCATTCCTCTCGCGAGGGTATGCAGATTGTCGTGGATGTTCGCCGCGATGCCAACGCGCAGGTCATCCTCAACCAGCTGTTCACCTATTCGCAGCTCGAGGATACCATTTCGATGATCCACATCGCACTCGTGCCGGGTGCGGGCGGCAAGCTGCAGCCGCGTGTGCTGACGCTGCGCCAGATCCTCGACCAGTATATCGGCTTCCAGAAGGACGTTGTCGAGCGCCGCACACGCTTTGACCTCAAGAAAGCGCGCGATCGTGCACACATTCTGGAGGGCCTCAAGGTCGCAACCGACAATATCGACCGTATTATTGCCATCATCCGCGCCTCTAAGAACGAAGCTGAAGCCAAGGAAAACCTGATGGCGGAGCCGTTCTGGATCGACCAGATCGCGCTGCTCGGCATCGTGGACGGTTCGGAGCACTTCGAGTTCCACCTCGACGAGCCGCAGGCGCAGGCCATCGTAGATATGCGTCTGGGCCGCCTGTCCGGTCTGGAGCAGGAGAAGATCAACGACGAGTATAAGGACCTCGAGAGCCGTATTGCAGGTTTTGAGGAAATTCTGTCGTGCGATGCGAATATTCTTGCTGTTGTCAAGCAGGAGCTGCAGGAAATCAAGCAGAAGTACGGCGATGAGCGACATACCCGCATCGAAAATGTAGCAGATGAGATTGACATTGAGGATCTCATCGAGCAGCAGGACTGCGCCTATACCCTCACCCACTTCGGCTATATCAAGCGCCAGCCGACCTCGGTTTACCGCGCACAGCGCCGCGGCGGCCGCGGTGTTTCTGCGATGAGCACCCGTGAGGAGGACTTCGCAAAGGATATCTTCACCGCGTCCACGCATGACACCATCCTGTTCTTCTCGGATCGCGGCAAGGTTTACAAGCTGAAGGGCTATCAGATCCCGGAAACCGGCCGCTCGGCAAAGGGCATGAACATTGTCAACCTGCTGGAGCTTGAAAACGGCGAAAAGATCACCGCAATGTTCCCGATTCAGGAGTTTGCGGACGATAAGTTCCTGTTCTTCGTCACCCGTCAGGGTATTGCAAAGCGTATCGTGCTGAGCGACCTGCAGAACATCCGCCGCGCGGGTCTGCGTGCGCTCAACCTCAACGAGGACGACGCACTGGTTGACGTTCGTCTGACCGACGGCGAGCAGAACATCCTGATCGCCACCCACGAGGGCAAGGCCATCTGCTTTGACGAGAACGAGGTTCGTGCAATGGGCCGTGTGGCTACCGGCGTGCGCGGCATCAAGCTGGCTGAGGGCGATTACGTTATCGGCGCGGCGCGTGCCCGCAAGGACGCATATGTGCTCTCCATTACCGAGAACGGCTACGGCAAGCGCACCCCGGTCGAGGAGTTCACCGTGCATCATCGCGGCGGCGGCGGCATGATGCTGCATAACCTGACCGAAAAGACCGGTCTGGTGGCAGGCATCGCTGTTGTAGACAGCGAAAACGATGTTATGATCATCACCGATGACGGCGTTATCATTCGTACCGGCGTTGAGGAGATCCGAGAATGCGGCCGCGGCTCGCAGGGCGTTATCGTAATGCGCACCGGTGAGGACGTGAAGGTTATCTCGATTGCCCGCACGGACAAGGAGGAGGAAGACCCGGCAGAAGCCGAGGAAGAAACCTCTGAATCCGCTGAAAATGCAGAGTCCACCGAAGCAGCAGAAGAATAAACAGCAAAAGACGAGTCCGTTTGGACTCGTCTTTTTGTGCCTGAAAAACAGAAAAACCGCCTGTAAAGGCGGTTTTTTGAGTTACGCGGTAGCGACTGCAGTATCCTCGACCTGCTCGTAAACGATGCTGATGATAGACAGCACCACGGTAGCGGTAGCGATGCAGATATGCTGCAGATCGTCGTTGATGCCATGCGGCTTAGTCGAAGTGCGGTAAGCCTCGTGCATCGTTGAAATGCGGTTCACGAGTGTGTCCACGGTCGTGGGCGGAATAATAGGACTTGCCCATTTCTCAAACTTATCTTCGGTCATACGGCGACGAATTACCAGTGCAACGCGCTTTTCATAAACATAATGTGCGAGCAGATTGTGCTCGTAGATATCGTCGTTGTGCGGGTAGGTGAAAAAGTCGGTCATGTAGTGGCAGATTTCGCCGAGATCGACCGACAGCTCGCGTCCGTTGGTACGCCCGATGGTATACTTGTGCGTAAAAGCGCGGATTTTTTCCATCACCTCATCCATCATAATGGACGGGTTATGGCGTTTGGTGAGGTAAGTACCGGTCAGATCCGGTTTCAGATTGCCGTAAATAAAACCGCTCTGATCAAAGGTCACGCCGCAGGTCTGCTCAACGTAATCCATCAGCAGATTTGCAACGCGAATGTGGGATACGGAATCCATTTATCAGTCCTCCAAGACGGAACATATGTTAATACTAACAGTAAATATTAAATTAACAACTTCTTAACACCCGAAAAGCATCCTCTCCGCTTTTCACGATTAAAGCTAGTATAGCACACTTTTTGCACATTGTCTCGCTTTTTTGAAAATTGTAACGCAAACAACACAGAATGTTAACAATTTTGCGGATTATCACAATTTAAGTTGCATTAAATTGGTTATCTTGCCCGGTATTGCTCGCTCTTGAATTTGATTTTGCCCTCAAGTGCCTTGCGCAGACGTGCACACATGGCTTCCCTGTCCTGATTGAGCGTGCCCGCCAGATTAACGTAGTTAGACGCGTGATTTGCACGGAAAACACTGCCCTCGGAGTCGATATGCTCGAGCAGGATGAGGGTTTCGTGCGCGATTTCAATCGGGTTCATCAGGTAGAAACGGCCCTCCTGCCAGTCGCGCATGAGCGGTGTCGGCAGCTCAAACAGCAGGGTCAGCAGGCCAATGTACTCCGGCTTCATGCGGGAGAGTGCTTCTGCGGTCTTGATGGCGTGCTCCTCGCTCAGCTCCAGTGAGCCGAGACCCGCAATGCAGGTAACGGACAGCTTCATGCCGGCTTCCTTGACCATCAAGCCTGCACGAACGATCTCATCGGCGGTTTCGCCCTTGTTGATGCGGCGCAGTACCTCATCCGAGCCGGATTCCAGACCCAGATAGATCATCTCCAGACCTAAATCGTGCAGCATGTTCAAATCTTCCTGCTTTTTGCACAGAATGGACGCCGGGGAGCCATAGCTGGTAACGCGCTCACACTCCGGAAATACCTTCTTGATGTAGCGCAGGATTTCTGCCATGTGCTCGGGACGGCACATCAGCGCATCGCCGTCTGCCAGAAAAATACGGCCGACACGGCGGTACATGCGGCGTGCCTCGTCAAAATCTGCCTTGACCTCCTCCAGCTTGCGTACGCGGAAACGCTTTTCCTTGTACATATCGCAGAAGGTGCACTTGTTGTGGCTGCAGCCGATGGTGACCTGCACAATCAGGCTGTATGCCTCAGAGGGCGGACGAAAAACTCTGCCTTCGTATTCGATCATGGGTAAAACTCCTTATTTTAGCTATTTAGATAAACAAAACGGACGGAGTATTCCGTCCGTTTGCTGGTAACATTGGGTTAGTCCTCTTCGGCTTCCGGCTCTTCCTCGGCCTCAGCCTGCGGCTCCTCAGCCGCCGGTTCAGCTGCCTTGGGCGCATCGTCAAATGCGTCCTGATATACCGAAGTATCCGCACACTCCTCTGCGCATGCGCAGGAGGCACAGTCGGACTCGGCACGCATCATTTCCTCCAGCTCATCCATGGCCTTCAGTTCAGCCTCGTGGTAAACTTCCTCTTCACGCTTTTTCTGAAGCATGACAAGCGCTGCGGTAGCACCGGCTGCACAGGCAAGGCTGGTCAGCAGCAGACCTGCTTTCACCTTGGTAGAATTTTTCACGGTATCCACTCCCTCTCAAATGATGCGGAACTATTGTAATAATAAAAATCAATTAAACAAAATACAGCGTAAATGCCGATTAAGTGCTTTGCCTATACTTTACCATACGGACGGGGCAAAGTCAATGCTAACGGCACATTTAGCCGAGCTCATAGGCGCGCTTAATGCATTTATCGCAGGCTTCCGACACGATTCCGTACAGATCGCGGTCCTCAAGCACCTTCATGCCCTCAATGGTGGTGCCGCCGGGCGAGCACACCGCGCGGATCAGCTCTGCCGGCGTCTTATCACGGCGCAGCAGCATTTTGGCCGAGCCGATCATGGTCTGACAGATGAGCGTCAGCGCGTCGTCCTCGTTGATACCATGCTGCTTCGCACTCTGCACGAACGCGTCCGCGTAGGCATACAGGTACGCCGGAGCCGAACCGGCATACGGAATGACCTCGTTGAGCATGTTCTCCTGCTCAAACGTGACAGTAACGCCCATGGTGTTGAACAGTTCGCAGAGTTCGGACAGCTGCTTGTCGGTTGCGGCCGCATTCTTAACCAGCTGGGTTGCGCCCTCGCCGAGCATAAGCGGCGTGTTCGGCATCACGCGGATCATCGCGGTGTCCGCGCCGAGCGCACCCTCCAGCTTGGCGAAGGTCACGCCTGCGGCAATGGATACGACAAGCGGCTTCTCCCCTTCATATTTCGCCAGATTCGGCAGGATTTCGTCGAAATTCTGCGGCTTAACGGCCAGCAGCACGATCTCGCTTTCTGCGTAGACCTCGGTATAGTCACCTGTGACGGCGTAGCCCTTGGCTGCATGAGCGGCGCGTTTTTCCTCGCTGCGGTTGAACATCAGAACCTGCTCAGGCGTGAGACGGCCTGCGCGCACTGCGCCTTCCGCGATGGCGGTACCCATGTTGCCGGCACCGAGAACACCGAATTTGTATTTTTTCATGTCAATACACCTCGTTTATGGTTTATTTTCATATATGCTTAAAGATAGAGAGCAGCCTGCTCTGTGGAAGGAATGCTGCCGTTTCTTTCAAATTATGGCAGATAAAACAATCATATCTGATAAAAGATATTATAGCACAATGGACTTTTCATGCAAACAGCTTGTGAAAAACTTTCGGATATGGTACAATAAAAATACTTTTATTTCATTATGGCTGTCATTTCGAACAGGCTAAAAGATATTGTATGTAAGGGAGTAAAACACAAAACATGGAACAAAAAAAGAGAAGCAGCTTCTCCAGCCGAATTGGTTTCGTGCTGGCGGCGGCAGGCTCGGCGGTAGGTCTGGGCAACCTTTGGCGATTCCCCTATCTGGCGGCACGGTACGGCGGCGGTATTTTCCTGCTGGTGTATCTCATTCTCGCGCTGACGTTCGGCTTTTCGCTGATGATTACCGAGATTGCCATCGGACGAAAGACCCGTCTGTCTTGTATCGGTGCGTACAAGGCGCTTGATAAGCGGTTCGGATTCCTCGGCTGGCTGGCGGCGTTCGTGCCGTTCATCATCACGCCGTATTACTGTGTTATCGGCGGATGGGTTATGAAATACCTGTTCACCTTTATCAGCGGCAACGCGCTGGAGGCGGCCGACAACGGCGGATTTTTCAGCAGTTTCATTGGCTACGATGCGGGTTCGCTGTCCTCGACGATTTTCAGCTTAAATGGACCGACCCCGTGGTTCATCCTGTTCGTGCTGGCGACCACAATTGTCGTTATCTTCGGTGTTGAGAAGGGTATCGAGAAGGCGAGCCGTATCATGATGCCGATTCTCGCCATTCTGGCGGTCGTTATCGCAATCTACTCGCTGACTATTCCGGGTGCGCTGCAGGGCCTTAAATATTATATTCTGCCCGATTTCTCGCAGTTTTCGGTATCTACCGTGCTTGGTGCGATGGGACAGATGTTCTACTCGATGTCGCTGGCAATGGGTATTATGATCACCTACGGCTCCTATATGCAGAAGGAAAATCTGCTTGAGCACTCTGTCACCCAAATTGAGATTTTCGACACGCTGTTCGCGTTTGTGGCCGGTCTGATGATCATTCCGGCGGTTATCGCGTTTAACGGCGGCGATCCGTCTCAGGTAAACAGCGGTCCGGGTCTGATGTTCATCACTCTGCCGATGGTATTCGACTCCATGAAGTTCGGCACCATTATCGGCGCAGTATTCTTCCTGCTCGTGCTGTTTGCGGCGCTGACCTCTTCCATTTCGCTGATGGAAACACTGGTTTCCGTGCTGATGGACAAGGCACACATGAAGCGCAAGACGGCTACCATCGTTATTACGGCAAGCTGCCTGCTCATTGGCATGCTGTCCTGTCTTGGCTATGGTCCGTGGGCAACGATTACCGTTATTGGCATGCAGTTCCTCGACTTCTTTGACTTTATTTCCAACTCCGTGCTCATGCCGATCGTGGCGCTGCTCACCTGCATCCTGATTGGTCATGTAGTCGGCACCAAGGTCATCGCAAACGAGGTAAAGGAAGGCGCCGGTTCGTTCCACCGCGAAAAGCTGCACCGCGTTATGGTGCGCTGGGTGGCTCCGGTGATGCTGGCAGCGATCCTCGCTTCGGAGTTGGCAACCAAGGTATTCCACCTTTTCACTATCTAAAGGCAACACCGCGCAATTAAAGCCGCGGCTCCTTGCGTAGGCTCCGGTCGCGCTGCTGCGGCGCTTTGCGGAAATTTTGCGCCCTGATTTTGGCTTCGGTTCCTTGCGCGAGTTCCGTCCGCGCTGCCGAGATTTCTTGCAATACGGCAAGTATTGCTGCAAATTCGCGCCTCATCAGTACGCAAAATTTGATCGCAAATCGCTCTTGTTCAATTATGCGGTATTGCCTAACACTCTCACAGGAGAAAACCAATGAAAACTGTAACCATTTACACGGATGGCGCGTGCTCGGGCAATCCGGGTCCCGGCGGCTGGGGTGCAATCCTGCAGTACGGCAAGGCGGAAAAGGAGCTTTCCGGCTCCGAGCCGTCCACCACGAACAACCGCATGGAGCTGCTCGGTGTAATTACCGCCCTCGAGACCCTCAAGGAGCCGTGCTCGGTCGATCTGTATTCGGACAGCAAATATGTTGTTGACGGCATTACCAAGGGCTGGGCCAAGGGCTGGCGTGCGCGCGGCTGGGTTAAAAGCGATAAGAAACCCGCAAAAAATCCGGAACTCTGGGGTCGTCTGCTCGATTTGCTGGATAAACACGAGGTGCGGTTCCATTGGGTCAAGGGTCACGCGGATAATCCATATAACAACCGCTGTGACGAGCTTGCCGTCGGCGAGTATCAGAAGTATAAGTAAGGCTGTCGCGAAACTACAGTTTCGCCGACAAGCAGGAACGGACCGTGGGCCGTTCCAAAGTCGTCCGAAAGTTCCTATACAGAAACTTTCTCCCTCCAGAAGTGTAAAAACCGAGATACATGCTCCCGGTTTTTACGAATTTGCGAAGCAAATTCTATTTTACGCGCGCTACAGCGCGAATTGGATGGAGCGACAGGAATATCCACTCTTTAGACAAACTGAACACCTTCTTCACATTTGGTGAGGAAGGTGTTATTTTTTGCGTAAAAAGGTCTCTTTTACGCCGATATAGAGTAAAACTACACCGAAAGCACGCCGCAGCAGATCGGTGTCCACTCTTGCGGCAAGCAGCGCCGCAAGGACCGAGGTCACCACGCCTGCCGGTACGCAGCATTTGACCGCGTCCCTTTCGATGAGTCCGTTTTTGCAGTGTGAAATCAGCGCTGCAGGCGCACACGAGAGAAAATACAGCAGGTTGATGCCGCCCGCCTGATACTGCCCTGTCCCTTCAAAAAGTGTCAGATACAGCAGCAAAAGTGAGCCGCCGCCAATGCCGAAGCCGCTTAAAATACCGGTCAGCAGACCGATTGCGACCGCAAGTACCGCGCTCACAGCAGCAGGACGGCACGGATGCCGCCATAGAGAATCAGCACGCCGAATGCACGGCGCAGCCAGTCCGCCTTTACCCTGCCGAATAGCTTTCCGGCCAGCACGCCGCCTGCCGCGCCGCCGAGCAGATACGGCACCGCCTGCCCAATCGGCAGACCGCCCTTTAGCCAGTAAATCACCGCTGAGACCGCGCACAGCGGGAAAATTACCGCGACTGAGGTCGCAAATGCGCGCTTCTGCTCCATGCCGCACCAGGAAATCAGCAGAGGTACGAGAAATAACCCGCCGCCCGCCCCGAAAAATCCGTTTGCTGCACCGGAAAGTGCACCGGTGACTGCATATTTTACTGAAATTTTCATAAAAGAAACCCTCCGGTGACAGTTTGCACCGAAGGGCTTGCTTTTATGTGTATTATTTGTCGGCTTCGCGCTCGCGTTCCTCTTCCTTTTTGAGCTTCTGCTCGTTGGCGTAAACACGGTTCTGCAGACGGCACAGCTCCTGTGCAAGCGGGTCCGGCAGGTTGACCTGGTCGAGTGCATATGCCGGAGACGGACCGACACGCTGACCGGCAATCTTGACGACGCGCGCTTTGATGCCGACAACCGTGGAATCTGGCGGAACCTCCTGCAGTACGACAGCATTCGCGCCGATACGGCTGTTGTCACCCACCTTGAACGGTCCGAGAACCTTCGCGCCAGTCGAAATGAGCACGTTGTTGCCAATGGTCGGATGACGCTTGCCGGTGTCGTGACCGGTACCGCCAAGCGTTACACCGTGGTAAATCGTGCAGTCATCACCAATCTCGGCGGTTTCACCGATAACGATGCCCATGCCGTGGTCAATAAACAGGCGTTTGCCGATCTTGGCGCCCGGGTGGATTTCAATACCGGTCATATGCCGTGCAAACTGCGACAGTGCACGCGCAAGAAAGAAATGCTTGTGTTTGTACAGCCAGTGCGCCTGACGGTGGTAAAAGAGGGCGTGAAAGCCCTGATAGAGCAAAACAACTTCCAGTGTGGTGCGTGCTGCCGGGTCGCGGTCCCGGATCGAGCGTGCATCCTCAAGCAATCCCTTAAAAATCATAGTATCCCTTCCAAACTTTAGGGGTATAAAGCAGTATATGTAATCGGAAGATAAAAGGTTCCGACAGCCGTTTATGATACTTGCATAAACGAACGATAGTATTATTATAGACTCTTTTCGGTGAAAATTCAAACACTACGTTGAATTCCGTGAAAAAAGTGGTATAATGTAAGAAGATTATGCTGAACGAGGTACGAAAATTATGAAAATTACTGTCATGGGACTGGGTTATATCGGCCTGCCGACGGCGATCACGCTGGCTGAGGCTGGTTTTGAGGTCTGCGGCTTTGACGTAAACAAAAAGACCATCGAAACCCTGCAGGGCGGTCATATCCATATTGTAGAGCCGGGTCTGCAGGAAGCATTTGAAAAGGCTGTTGCACACGGTCATCTGCATTTTTCCGAAGAGCTTGGCAAGTCCGATGTATTTTATATTTCGGTGCCGACGCCGTTCTTCAAGGACGAGAACGGCAGCCACAAGGCCGATCTGCGCTTTGTAGAGTCTGCAGGCCGTATGGCAGGCAAGGTGCTCGAGCCGTCCAATCTGGTCATTCTGGAGTCCACCGTGCCGCCGCACACCTCCGAGATGCTCGCACGCGTACTGAGCGAGGAATCCGGCATCCCGATGAATGAGATTCATGTTGCACATTGTCCGGAGCGCGTTATTCCGGGCAACATGATGTACGAGCTGAAGAACAATGACCGCATCGTCGGCGCCCGCACGCCGGAGGCTGCTGAAATGGCGGCATCCATCTACGAGAAGGTGCTTGAGAAGGGTGTCGTTCACAAGACCGACGACCTGACCGCCGAAATGTGCAAGCTGACCGAGAACACCTTCCGCGATGTCAACATCGCTTACGCAAACGAGCTGTCCGTCATCTGCGACAAGATGGGCATTGACGTTTTTGAGCTGATCAAGCTGGCAAACTGCCATCCGCGCGTTAACATCCTGACCCCGGGTGTCGGCGTTGGCGGCCACTGCATCGCAGTTGACCCGTGGTTTATCTACGAGCAGTTCCCGGCGGAGGCTAAGGTTATCCTTGCGGCACGCGAGCGCAACGAGAACAAGCCGCACTTCGTCGCTGACAAGGTTGTAGCAAAGATGAAGAAGGTAACCGACACGGTCGGCGTGCTTGGCTTGTCCTACAAGCCGGACGTTGACGATCTGCGTGAGTCGCCGTCTATCGAGCTGTGCCACATCCTGCAGGAAAAGGGCGTAAAGGTTATCGCGTGCGAGCCGTTCGCCAAGGACACTGAGGTGCAGAACATCCCGAACGTATCGTTCGAGGAGGTTCTCAAGGCAGATTATCTGGTCATCACACTCGGTCACACACTGTTCAAGGAGAATAAGGACAAAATCGCAGAGAAGCCGTACTTCGACTGCGTTGGTCTGATGGAATAAGTTTGCAAATAAAAAAAGCCGCCCGGTTGGGCGGCTTTCTGTTGTTTGAAGTAGGAATTAGTCGTTAGAAATGAGTGATTATGGGCGTTCTGCCGCTGAAATCCGGTTCATATAATGCGGAACAGGGGAGAGGTGGGATGCCGATGGACAATATCTTACAGGTAAATGAGCGGCTGCGCGGCCTGATATGGGGCGCGCCCATGCTGATTTTGCTGCTCGGCACCGGATTGTACTTCACGGCGGTGACCGGAGTTTTTCAGGTGCGGTACTGCGCGCTCTGGCTGCGGAAAACACTGTTTTCCTGCTTTACCGGTGCTGCAAGACGGACAAGCGGCGGCGTTTCTCCGTTTGCGGCCATGTGCACTGCGCTTGCCGCGACGGTCGGCACGGGCAACATCGCCGGTGTGGCAACCGCGCTGACGCTCGGCGGTCCGGGCGCGGTATTTTGGCTGTGGGTAAGCGCATTTGTCGGCATGATGACCGCGTTCGCAGAGAACACGCTCGGCATGCTCTACCGTGAAAAGGGATGCGACGGCAGCTGGCGCGGAGGAGCCATGCTGTACCTGAAAAACGGTCTGCGCAGTCCGCTATTGGCGGGAGCCTTTGCGCTGTTCTGCGTGCTGGCATCGTTCGGTATCGGCAATATGAGTCAGTGCAACTCAATCGCGCAGGGACTTTACAGTTCGTTCGGCATATCGAGCGGGATCGTCGGCACGGTGACCGCGGTTTTGCTTGGCGCGGTGCTGCTCGGCGGCCTCAAACGGCTGTCCCGCGTGACGGAAACGCTCGTACCGTTCATGGCGCTGTTCTACATGGGCGGTGCGGTCGTTGTGCTGTGGGTGCATCGGGCGGCGCTGCCGCAGGCGTTCGCGCAGATTTGCTCGATGGCATTCGATACGCGGGCGGGCACAGGCGGCGCACTCGGCTACGGCATGACGCAGGCCATCCGCGCGGGCGTGTCGCGCGGCGTATTTTCAAATGAAGCCGGGTTGGGCTCATCCGTCATGGTGCATGCTGCCGCAGACGCAAAAGAGCCGTGTGAACAGGGGATGTGGGCGGTGTTTGAGGTGTTCTTCGACACGATTGTGATGTGCAGCGTCACCGCGTTCGTCATTCTCACGAGCGGGGTATATGACGTAAGCCGCTACGCGCTTGCGTCCGGAACGCCTTTGCTTTCTCAGCTGACAACCGGTGCACAGCTTACCGCAGAGGCGTTCTCCACCGTATTCGGACGGTTCGGCAGGGGATTCGTTGCGGTGTCGCTCGCGCTGTTTGCATTCTCGACCCTGCTCGGCTGGTCATATTACGGACAGCGTGCAGCGGCCTATTTGATGGGGGAGCGGGTAATTCCGGTCTACAAGGCGGCCTTTCTTCTGGCGGCGGTAGCGGGTTGCATGATGCGGCTGGAGCCGGTGTGGGCGCTCAGCGACACGTTCAACGGCTTGATGGCGCTGCCTAATCTGGCGGGCGTGCTGGCGCTTCGGCGGCAGGTGATTGCGGAATGGTGTCGCTATAAACGCAATTTATGACGTTAAACCATTGCAAGTTGCACAAAAATATCCTTTCGGACGGAAAAAACCGGATTAGCACTTGTAAATCCGGTTAAATCCATATAAAATAGAATGGAATTGCGGACACGATATGTCTGCGTATAAGGGGGAAATAAGGAATGGACATTACGGCAACTGTCTGGACATTGCTGCCGCCGATCATTGCAATCGCGCTTGCGCTGATTACGAAGGAGGTTTACTCCTCACTGATGATCGGTATTCTTTCGGGTGCGCTGCTCTATACGGGCTTCCATCCGCTGAAAGCCGTCGAGACGACTTTCACCATCATGGGCAGTAAATTGGGAGATAATATCAATATTTGTATCTTCCTTGTATTGCTTGGTATTCTGGTTTCGCTGATCACAAAATCGGGCGCGTCACGCGCATACGGTGAGTGGGCGGTCAAGACCATCCGCAGCCGGCGCGGCGCGTCGTTTGCGACCTCGTTCCTCGGAATGTTCATTTTCGTGGACGATTATTTCAACTGCCTCACCGTCGGCACGGTCATGCGTCCGGTTACGGACAAGTACAGCATTTCCCGGGCAAAGCTGGCGTACATCATTGATGCTACCGCCGCTCCGGTCTGCATTATCGCTCCGATTTCCTCGTGGGCGGCTGCAGTCGGCTCGTCTCTGCCGGAATCGAGCACGATGGACGGCTTCTCGCTGTTCCTCAAGACCATCCCGATGAACCTGTACGCGCTGCTGACGCTCGCATTCCTCATCTGGCTGATGGCGGCGGACTTCGACTTCGGTGTGATGAAAAAGTACGAGCTTGCACACAAGGATGACGATCTCTCTCTGATTGAGGAGACCCACGTTGTAGCCGGCTCGGGCAAGGTTTACGACCTGATCCTGCCGATCAGCGTACTGATCGTGCTCTGCATTGCAGGCATGCTGTACACCGGCGGCATTCTGGACGGCGCAAACGTTGTTGAGGCGTTCGCAAACTGCGATTCTTCCACCGCACTGGTGCTCGGCTCGTTCTTTACGCTGCTGTTCACCTTTGTGCTGTACATTCCGCGCAAGGTGCTGTCCTTCGGTCAGTTCTGCGAGGCGTTTACCGAGGGCTTCAAGGCAATGGTTCCGGCCATCCTCATCCTGACGCTCGCGTGGACGCTGTCCGGTGTGTGCCGCGACGAGTACCTCAACATCGGCGGCTTCGTATCCTCTGTGGTGAATGCGGAATCCACCATCGGTATGTTCATGCCGGCGGTATTCTTCCTCATCGCGCTTGGTCTGGCCTTTGCGACCGGTACCTCCTGGGGCACGTTTAGCATCCTGATTCCGATTGCTATTGCGGTATTTGGCGATGCACCGTCCACCATGCTGGTCATGACCGTGGCAGCCTGCCTGTCCGGTGCGGTCTGCGGCGACCACATCTCGCCGATTTCGGATACGACCATCCTCGCATCCGCGGGTGCACAGTGCAACCACATTGATCACGTTTCCACGCAGATGCCATACGCGCTGATGATCGCGGCGATGAGCTTTGTAGGCTTCCTTGTCGGCGGTGTGACCGGAAACGGCATTCTGGCGCTTGGCGTAGGTGCGGTACTGTTGGTGCTCACTATTGCGGTTATTACCGCACGTCAGAAGAAAAAGGCGTAACAACGTCAATTAAAGTCGTAAAATTATGCTCTCCCTTCGGGGAGAGCATAAAATTGCAATAAACCCCATTTTATCCGGTCAAAACCGGATAAGCAGACTCCCGAAAGAAGGTATCCCGTTTGACCACTGACCTTACCGTCGGAAAAACGTCACAGAAGCTGTTCTGGTTCTCGATTCCGCTGCTGCTCAGCGTCGCGTTCCAGCAGTTGTACCAGATGGCTGACTCCATCATCGTAGGCCGTTTTGCCGAAACTGTAGAAGCCGGTGAGTTGGCGCTGGCCGCCGTCGGCGCCAGCTATCCGATCACACAGCTGTTCGTTGCGGTCGCAACCGGTATCAACATCGGTACCGGCGTGCTCGTCTCGCAGCTGTTCGGCGCAAAGCGTTATCTGCGCATGAAGACCGCCATCTCGACCGCACTGCTCACCACCACGGCGGTAGCACTGCTGCTGACGCTGATCGGCGCTGTCGGCACGACGGGCATTATGAATGCGCTGTCCACGCCGGAGAATATCTTTGCGGACGGCTCACTGTATCTGCGCGTGTATGTGTTCGGTCTGCTGTTCCTGTTTATCTATAACGTGTGTACGGGTATCTTCAATGCCATGGGCGACAGCCGAACGCCGCTGATCCTGCTTGTGCTGTCCTCGGTCGGCAATGTCATTCTGGATATGGTATTTGTTGCCGGTTTGCACTGGGGCGTTGCAGGCGTTGCATGGGCGACGTTTATCGCGCAGGGCGCGTCCGGTGTTCTGGCGTTTGTGCTGCTGCTGCGCCGTGTACGCTCATTTGATACGGGCAACCATTTCGTTCTGTTCGCGCCCGAAATGCTGCGCCGCCTGACCAACTACGCCGTGCCGTCTATCGCACAGCAGAGCTTCGTATCGGTCGGCAATGTTGTCATCCAGTATTACATCAACCTGTGCGGTGCGACCGTCATCGCGGGATTCTCGGCGGCAAACCGCGTCAACCAGTTTGCGCTGACCTGCTGTATGTCGTTCGCTTCGGGTCTGTCGAGCTACGTTGCGCAGAATATCGGCGCCCGCAAGATGGACCGCATCGGTCCGGGTCTCAAATGGGGTGCGGTGTATTCGCTCGGCCTGTCCGTGGTGTTTATGGCGATCTATCTGCCGTTTGCGAACAAGATCATCAGCCTGTTCGTTCCGGCGGGCAGTGCCTCCGGTGTTATTGATGTCGCACGAGGCTACCTGTTCACGGTTGTGCCGTTTTATCTGGTCGTATGCACCAAGTTCGTATGCGACAGCGTCCTGCGCGGCGCCGGCGCAATGCGTCCGTTCATGGTAACGACGTTCTCCGACCTGATTATCCGCGTGGTGCTGTCCATTGCACTGTTCTATGTGGTCGGCAACGAGCACGGTATCTGGCTCAGCTGGCCGATTGGTTGGTTCCTCGGCTCGGGTCTGTCGGTGTTCTTCTATAAGTCCGGCGCATGGAAAAAGAATCTGCCTACATTCTAACCGGCCGTAAAATTGTAAATGAAAGGGTTTCCTATCGGGAAACCTTTTTTCATGCCTGTTTATTGAGAATCTGCATAACGACACGGCTGACAATTTCTCGCTTTAGGGCAGGGCCTTTCTGCATTTCGTTCCCACAAAACTGCATTTCGTGAAAAAGACGTTCCGGCTGATCGAAAATCTGCTATGGTATAAGCACAGCAGATAACACGGAAGAAGCGGACAGCACCGTCGAGTAACGGTTTCTTCGATACCGGCTGATGAATTGCAAGGTCGCAGCTTCCGCAATATGAAGAACAACTCCTCATAATTGAGATACCCCGCCGGATGGAAAGCGAGTATAATTCCGTTCGGCGGGGTACTGTTTTGCACGGAAAAAACGAGGCGCACATGCCGTTCACAGGGATGGTGGGTTTTGAAATTGCGTGACGATTGCGGCTCTGTATGGTATGATGGAGAAAAACAGCAGGAGGCGTTTGGGTGAGGATACTTTTTGTTTGCCACGGCAACATATGCCGCAGTCCGATGGCAGAATATATCATGAAGGAACTGGTAAAGCGAGAAGACGTCGCGGATGACTGGGAGATTGAATCGGCGGCTGTCAGCCGTGAGGAGATCGGCAATCCGGTGTATCCGCCGGCGCGGCGCAAGCTGCTTGAGCAGGGAATCCCGTGCGGGCAGCATGCGGCGCGGCAGATGACGCGCGCAGATTATGATAGGTTTGATTTGCTGATTGGCATGGACCGGTCGAATCTGCGCACCATGCAGCGCATTTGCGGCGGCGATCCGGACGGCAAGCTGCATTTGCTGCTGGATTTTACCGACCGACAGGGCGAAGAGGTCGCTGACCCGTGGTATACCGGCGATTTTGATGTTGTATGGGAGGATTTACTGGAAGGGTGTCAGGCGCTGCTGAGGGAATATAGGTAAGAAAAAAGGAAACCCGGGTGGGTTTCCTTTTTTTCTTACTTAGACACCGAAGGTTCTCCGGTAAATCCCGGAATGGTGATTTTCAGAGTCAAATTAGAAGTGGTATTTGTGCCAACAAATACTACATTATAAGTTGTGGACCAAAGTTCACTGGGAAAACACATTGCAATAGTCTGGTTGTCGGCATCAATGCGATATGTTTTTGTAGATAAGCGGTCTCCGCCAACTTTATATTCCGAACCATCAACCGTAATGGTGTCAAGCTGTCTCAGCCACTCTGCGGCGTCGGAAAATGTCAGAAGGTAATATTGATTGCCAGAAGAATCTTGAGTTTTTTCAATCGTCGGCAGTTCGGTCGGTGCTGTTACCGCAGAGCCGCCGGAACTACTCGAATCACCAACCGTCAGCGTATACTCTACATCAGTATAGCCATCTGCGGTGAGTTTGATTTTATAGTCACCGGCATTGGCAAACAGGCTAACGGGCAGATCGAGAACATCGTATGCAGACGTACTATAAGTGGTATCGGTTGCAGCCGGACGGAAGTTGTTGTCCGCAAGGCTGCTGCTGGAATAGCCGCGGGTCAAAACAGTATCGTTCACCTTGACCTGATTTACTTTAGCCAGATATGTTGTGAGGTCAGATGCATTCAGACCGGTGAAGCTGAGACGATAGTAGGAATACGTTCCCGTAAAACCGGTATCGGTTTTCTTTTTAGCGCTGGAAACCGTCGGTGCGGATTTTGCAGCTTCCGCCGGTTTTGCATTAACCGTAAACTTTGCCGTCAGCGGCTCACCATAGTACTTTGCCGAAATAGCAACCGTATGCTCACCGGACGGTACGTTATACAGAGAGATGGTTTTGTTATCCTTGCCGATTACATAATAAGCCGTTTCGGAACCGTAACCGTAATATCCGTAAGTACCGATGTCCGTTTTGTCATCCAGCTTAACAGATGCCAGATTCTTGAGGAAATCACCGTTCGAGCCATCTACCGTGAATACGACGACCGGCTTGCCCGATTCGGTAGTCTCGGCAACCGACAGAGAAAGGTTTTTCTCTAGCTGCTTTGCAACGGTCAGTGTCAGGCGCACCTTCTGGAAGGTATCGACCTGCAGCGTCAGCGCGTTATCGCCCAGCTTGAGCTTTTCAGCCGGAATGGTGATGGTGTTCTTCTCGGTGTCGATGGAGTATGCATCCTTGCTCAGCGCCGAGGTGGTGTTGAGGTAAAGCTGGCTGTTGGCATTCTCTTTCATTTTTTCCAGATATGCCGTTGCCTTGCTGCCGGAAACGAGCAGAACTGCGTCCTTACCCTCATTTACTTCGCTGATGGACTGGTAGCTTGTCTGACCGTCCTTGGTCACTTCCTTGACCAGAGTCAGGTCAGGAGCTGCGGAAGAGGACGCCTCGCTGAACGAAGTCGTTTCGCCAAGCAGATTATCCTCCAGCACCTTCTTTACCGCATACGGACGGTTGCGTGTGGTTTCTGCGTTCTCAGAGGTGACATACTCCGCAAAGGTGAGCAGCTTGTCCTCGGTGCGCGCGGTATTTGCGGCAGCGAAGAAGCCTGCGCTGGTGTAAACCTTATCTGCGCCTTCATAATAAACCGCGTCATGGAGCATATTGTCCCAGCGCTCGGAGATAGCGGCTGCATTGGCGTTGTCCAGACCCAGCTTTTCCACGATCTTCGCGTTGGTCAGCAGGTCGGCGCTGAATACCAGATTTGCGTTCATGGTGTTGCTGCCGCCTTCAGAACCGGAATCCGAGGAGGCACCGCCGCCGCCGCTGGTCGCTGCGGAAAGCGCGTCTACGCCTGCCGCTGCGGCACGCGCCGCCGGAGAAACCGACTGCTTATCTGCACCGTAGGCATAGAAGGTCTGGGAGAACGACTTGAAGCCGTTCGCGTAGATGGTCAGCGTATACTTTCCGCTGTGCGTCAGATGGTTGGTAGTATCGTTATACAGCACGAAGGTATCGCCGATGAGATACCAGTCGTCAAACTTATTGAGCACCTGTACCTCGGAATCGCCCGCATACTGCAGTTCTACGCGGTAAATCGGCTGGGTGATGCCGTACAGCATATCCTTCACCGTAAAATGCGTGTTCACGCCGCTGTATGCGCCGGTATCGCTCAGCACCAGAGACGGCGTTTTCTCGTTTACCACATGGATCGGGAACAGCTCGGCATTGCCGTTCGATACCACGCGCAGCTTGTAGCGACCGTTCGAGAAGAAGTTCGACTGACCGAGTGGGACCGTGATGCACGCAACGGTAGCGCCGTCAACACCGTGCGGCAGCGCCTTGTTGAGGCTCCACTTCAAATTGCTATTGAGCACGCTGTTACTTTCATCGTCCTGCACGAGTACAACGCTCGTAATGCCGTCCACAAACGCCTTTTCCGCGTCGGTGCCGTTGGCATAGTTGAACATAAGCTGTACTTCGCCGGAAACTTGATAGAGATTATCGTCGGATTCGCTTAGAACGGCGTCCGGAGAGTAGAAACGTACCGAATTGGAGGCAGTTTTCAGGTCAATGGTTGTGTGGGTCGGATTATAGCGTACCTTACCGGCGGCGTCCTTGTTGGTCTGGTGATAATCCCAGACGTAAACTGGACCGTTTGCAAGGAAGTAGTAATCGACTGGTACACCGGAAACGGTCGGCTTTACCGTGTTCTTGCCGCCGAGGCTGACGGTCTGGGTCTTGCCGGTGGTCTTATTGGTAACGGTCAGCGTGCTCGGGTCGAGTACGGTGGACTGCCACTTGACAATGCTGCCGTCGGTGGAAACCTTGGAGCAGCCGGCGTTGATTTCGGTGCCGTCAACGGTCAGCGTGCAGTTATCCAGCGTGTTGCCGTCCTCAAAGCGGACAACAACAAACTGACCCAGTGCGCCGAGCTGAACGGTGTTCATGTCGATGAGCTTGGTCTGCTCGGGTACGACCAGACTCTGCTGTGCAACCGAACCACCAGAGGACGAACTGCCGCCGGAAGAGGAACCACCACCGGAAGAGGAGCCGCCGCCGGAGGACGAACCACCGCCGGAAGCTGCCGCGCCGACCGTCTCGGTTTTGCCTGCGGCAACCGATTTATTGCCTGCCTTGACGCCGGAAACGCCGTTTGCGGCAGTCACCTTGGTGCCGGTGGTGGTAACGGTTACGTTATCGGCGTTCGCCTTTACGGTTCCAACCTTGCCTGCACCGGTAATCTTTGCGCCTTCTGCGTTGACGTTGATGGAACCGACAGACGCGCCGCTGTTTACGGTAATGGCAGCACCCTGTGCGACTGTGATGCTGTCAACCGAGCCGGAAACCGCAATGTCGGTATTGGCGATAATGCCCTTGCCGGCCTTGGTGTCCTTAAAGGTTACACCGCTTTCGCCGCCGCGCAGTACAATGCGGCCGGTGACAGTAACACCCGTCAGGTCGATTCTGCTGACGCCGTCTGCAATGATAAGGTCGCCGTTGATGGTCTTGCCGGACAGGGAAACGCCGTTTTCACGCACAATAACGCTGTCGTCCACCGTGGCAGACAGAGAATCGTCTGCATCGGCGTAGGTGCTGGCCATCTCACTGATGACCTTGGCGAATTCTGCACGGGTGATGCTGTTTTTCGGGTTCAGCTTACCATTTGCACCGTTGACATAGCCGTTTTCAATCAATGCAGCTACACTGTTCCGTGCCCATGCAGAGACAGAAGCACCATCGGTGTAATTGTTCAGAACGGACGTATCGCCGCTTTCAAGTGCAAATGCACGCGCGAGGACAACAAAAGCCTCTTCACGGGTGATCGGCGCTTCGGGATTCAGTTTGCCGTTTGCACCCTGAAATGTGCGCATGGCAACGGCCAGTTCGAGATCATTATAATACCATGCGGAAGTGTTTGCATCGCTGTAAACCGACAGGTCAGCTGTTTTGCGAGCGGCAAAGGCACGGTTGACGATAGCAGCCATCTGGGCACGGATCAGCAGGCCGGAGCTGTTAATCTGGCCGTTTGAGCCGTTCAGCAGGCCGTTCTGTACAGCGCTGCGCAGGCCGGCTGCGGACCAGTCGGTTGGGAAATCGGTAAAATCTTCAGGCGAGGCAGCGAATGCATTCGCTGGCAGGAGCATAGCTCCTGCCAAAAGCATCGCAAGGGTACGTTTTTTGTTCAAGTATATTTTCCTCCTTGTTGTTAGACTGGGCTAACCATGCCGGTAAAAATTTTCCTTTCCATAGGAAAGGAGCGTGATCACAATGAGTTATCATACACTAACTCATAAGTAGGTAATAAAATATCATAAAGATTTTGTGGTGTCAAATCCTGATATTTACAGGAAAGAACGGCCGTATCATATAAACAACATAAAAAGTACACAAAATCCTGCAATGAGTTAGGAGAAACTAACTCTGGATGTGATTTTTGATAAAGGAAAAATTTTTTGTATGTGCGATACATATTGTTTACAGCGGAAAAGGCACAAAGCAGCACATAATTTCTGTGGAAATGATAAAAATACGGTATAGAAGTTAGTAATATGCGATAAAGATTACAACTGAATATTGAAATATCATAGGGAAGCTGGTGCGCTGTATTATTTCCGCGATTGTCGGTGTACAGCGGCAGGTGGTGTTTTATTTCAGGACGTTTAGACAGGAGGAATATATTATATAGGTATATATAGAGTGTACAAATTTCCTGCAAAATATTTTTTTGAAAAAGTTGAAGAAAAGTGTTGACATTAGGCGTATACTGCGGTATACTAAATAAGCTGTTGATGAGCGGTTGAGAACAACGAAAAAGTTGTGAAAACTCTTAAAAAACAGCAGATTGTACCTTGTAAATTAAACAACGATGTGC
>NZ_JAQCWA010000010.1:28518-92863 GCF_027684505.1 Butyricicoccus sp. AF18-9LB | reverse complement strand
GCCTTTGAGCTTTTTATCTGTGCGGTCATTGTACTGTACATGTTCCTTATAAATGCGCGATGACCGCTTGGGTAGCCTCCAAACGGTCATCGTCCAAAAAACGCTGATTTAATGGAAAAGGTCTGACCGCTGCGCACAGCGTTTCCCTTTTTGTATCTTTATTATACCACACGAGCGCATGTTGTCAAGCGGCGTGATTTGCCGTAAATGCGCGATGACCGCTTGGGTAGCCCCCAAACGGTCATCTAACAAATGACTACTTAGAAAGGGTCTGACCGCTGTACACAGCGTTTCCCTTTAACAAAATTATACCACACTCCCGCGCAAAGTCAAGCGCGGGAGCATTTTTATGCCCGCTCTGCGCTCTCACTCTGCCGGCTCTCTCCCGGAGCGTTCCCCGGTTTCTCCGGCGGCTGCACCCTCACCTCGGGCGGGTTTCTCTTATCGCCGGACTGCCGGAACCGATCGTCAATATGCTCACGGAGCCGTTCGGCGTGGCCGCTGCTGCGCGAGGTCACGGTGATGCTGACGCGCTCGCCTTCCTTTGCTTCCTGCCGGACGGTATGCTCCACCGCCTTGTCAATGTGTACAAACCGCGGAATTTTGCCGTCCGGCGGCTGCTCCTTGCCGGAAACGCGGGCGCCGAGCACCTGATTGAACCGGTTTACCGTATACTCCACGCTGTCCGAGCCGCCCACGACGCTGACGCTGGCATACGGCTCATACGCGGCGTACACGCCGGTGGTCGCCATGCCGCACAGGACAGCCACGCACGCCGCCCAGGTCAGCGGCTTTTTCCACCGTCTGCGGCGCTTCGCCGGAATTCGAATCTCCTGTCCGACCGCTCTGTTCTTCGCGTCTACAAGGTGAACTGTGCCGTCCTCCGCGAGTGCGGCGGCCTTTCCCGCTCGAATATCCGTAATTATCGCACGCATTGCTCTGCCTCCTTGCGCATGGTCTGCAGATAGGTGCAGAGGATGGGGTAATCGCCGTCGATGAGCAGCGCCGCCGCTACAATATAATCCCGGTGACGGATTATCGTCCGCGCCGACACGCCGCACTGCTGTGCGAGCGCCTTGATCGGCAGGCTGTGCGCGCTCTGCATGGACGCGAACAGCACCGGCGAATGCAGCAGTGTGCCGACCGCCACGGCGCAGCTGCGGCGCGTCTTGTCCGACTTGGGCGGGCTTGCCGCTAAATCATAAAACGCGAATCCGTACTTCTCAAACACCGTGTTTGCCGCCTCGATTTCCTCCTGTGCGCTGACCGGTTTGGCTTCGCTCATCTGCTCCGCGACCGCCTGCTGCATGGCGGCGTCCGCGCTCTCGCGGTCCACCGTGCCGTCGAACGTCTGCGGGGCAAGCGGCGTTTCCACATCAAACCGGTGCTGACTGCGGTAGTGGTCGGCAAGGCGTCTGCCAATCACAAGCGATGCATACGCGCCGAACGGCCCGCTTTCCGGGTCGTAACCCTTGATGGCTTCGTAGAAGGCCAGCAGCGCGACCGAGTATTCATCGTCGCTGCGCGTGACCGCAAAGCCTGCGTGCCTGCTCGCGCACCGGAGAACGAACGCCTCGTGCGCCTGAATGAACCGCTCCAAAAACGGCTCGTCCGTGCGTGCGCGGACTGCCTGTGTGCTCGTCTGCATGCCGCCGCCTCCCTTCCTTTGATATGAGACTATACCGCTATGTGGTATAGTCTTATTCTAGATTTGCTGTGTGTTGAAACGGTGTACCGACTGTTACCGTTCTGCGTAGACTTGCGTATAGTTTGAAGGACACAGACAGCAAAAAGCACCGCAGAATACAAGCTGCGGTGCTCTTTCATTCGTTCAGGCTGTTGCTTTCTCGTTCTCTTCGCGCGTTAGCGCGCATTCAATAGGATTGCATTGCAATCCATAAAAACGGGGAGCATGTATCTGCGCAGCGCGGTCAAGAAACCGCGCAAGGATAGCGCAAATTTTTATACTTCTGGAGGGAGAAAGTTTCAACCAACGGGCGGAACTTTCGGACGACTTTGGAACGGCCCACGGTCCGTTCCTGCTTGTCGGCGAAACTGTAGTTTCGCGACAGTCAGAGTGCTGCGAAACGCTGCAGCATCGCCGCGCACTCCGCGCGGGTAGCCGTTGCCTTGGGCGCGAGTGTCGAGGACGTTTTACCGGTCAGAATGCCGTTCTTGACACACCACTGCACCGCCTTTTCCGCATACGCGGAAACCGAGCCTGCGTCCGTGTACGCGGACAGGTCTGCCGCGCCGTCCGGCTCGCCTGCATAGCGGTACAGCATGGCGGCAAGCTGCTCACGGGTGATATTAGGGAAAGGTAGGAGTCCAAAGAGGAAGGGAAACCGCAGGTGTCCCTTCTTTTTTGCCCCCGCGGCGGGTGCCGCAGTCTCCCGCGCTCCGCAGAGCGCAACTTCCTCGCTGAACAAAAACACCGCAGACCCCCAGTCCGCGGTGTTCTGTTTTATTCCATTTCGTCAAGGACGGAAAACGCAGCAAGCTGCTCGGTATTGTCCTCGTTATACTCAATCTCGCGCGAGTACGCCTTGCAGATGCAGATCTGCGCCCAGTGCGTGAGTTCCCCGTTGGCGAGCCACTCGTACACATCGAGCAGCTGAATGACCGCCGTGCTCACGAGCGCCAGCTGCACCTTGTCCTGCACGGCGTCGTCCCCGAGCGCCTTCATAAAGTGCCGGTACAGGAAGTACGTCAGCAGGTTATCGTATTCATGGCGTTTGCCCTGATACGCCTGCAAAAAGTCATTCCTGCGGGCGATAATCTCCGGCAGGCGCGCCTTTGCGCCGGTCAGCAGCGTGCGCCAGTCGTCCTTGTTGATCTCAAAGCCGAGCAGCAGCTCGAGCAGGCTCGTGAGCGTGCTCTCCCGCCAGAACGCCTGCGACCACGAAGCCGTGTCCTCGTCCGTCTCGTCTGCATCCTCGTCCTCGGGGAACGGGAACAGCAGGTCGTCGTACTGCTCCTGCTGCGCCTTTGCCGTGCGGTAGAGCCTGTCCGCCTTTTCATCGAACGGCGCGTCCTCGCACGCCAGCCGGAACAGCGCATCGCGCATGGAAAACAGCACGTTCTCCAGTTCGGTTTCCGCCTCCGTGCCGGTTTCGGATACGCCGTCCGCCTCGGTCACGTCAAACGCCGGTGCACCTGTCTGCGCGAGAATCAATTCGGCGGCAGCCTCACAGCACAAGCCGAGACCGTCCTCACGGCCGTCCGAAAACCACTCGTAATACCGCGGGTGGTCGGTGCAGATCTGCGCCATTTTGTCCTCGCCTAAGCGAAGCAGCACCTCGCACAGGTTGCAGTCGTTCAGCAGCGGACACCGCTCCTCGGCGTCCAGTCGAAAATGTGCGGCCTCTCCGGTCTGCTCGTCCGCAGGCGCAATGCTCGCGCGCAAACGCTCGCCAAAATCGCCGGGAACGGTCTCGTAGTACGCAAGGGAATCCTCGTCTACGTCGATCTCCCAGCCGATACAGCAGTTTTCCGTGCAGTCCGAGCCGATGCACCGGAATGCCTTGTAATACGCAGGACGGCGAATGTAGCCCATCCTAATCACCTCTCTTGTCTGTCTCATTATAGCAGACGCGGGCGCGGTTGAAAAGGGTTATGACGGCACCGCCTTCTCCCTTGTGTACCGCTTGACCCGCTCGTACCATTCCCGATCGAACGCGGACAGCTGTTCGCTCGACGGCCCGATTGCAGGCTGCGCCGGTGCGGGCTTTGCCCGTTTCTGCATATCCTCAGCGGTGAGAATGCCGTCACGCTCGCAGTTCTGCAGCAGCGTGCGGAAATACCCTGCCGGATTGCGCGGTGCATTCTCAGCCGTCTGTCGGGCGGTATCTAAAAACACCTCACGGTGCATACCCTTGTTCTGCAGCCTGCGCAGCTCCAGACAGAAATTATGGTCAAACTTACAATTCAGTTTTTCTTCCAGTTCGGTCGTCCGACCAGAATCAGCCGTAACTGCTTTCTCTTCTCTGGTCTGCTCTGCTCTACTGTACTCTGCTCTTCTGTCCTCTGCTCTTCTCTGCTCTGTGGATTTTCGGTACAATAAATCGCATTTTCCGTACGATAAATCGCATTTTCCGTGCGGGAAATAAATGCACGCAGCACAAAAGACTTGCCACTCGGATTCTTCTCCCGCATTTCCTGCTCGGTGAGAAGCCAAATGTCAAAATTGATGGGAACTGCATTGCGCGTCACGGTCGCCAGAAAATACCCCATCTGTATTCTTTTGGATGTGAGAAAGCCGCGTTCATATAACGCAGCATGGAACAGGCCGCTTGCCGCCAGCTGATCGACTACGGCGGCCAGTGTTTCGATCGTCACGTTTTCCAGTCCGGCGGTGTACTCGCGGAGCTGCCACAGCGTGTCCTCGCGGCCCTCGCCGCTGTAGGCGATGTAGTAGCCCTTGTCGCCGTAGGCAATATCGAGCAGGCATTCGTACACATACGGCCCGAGCACGCCGAATTTCTGCCGTGCGGCTCTCAGCTTCGGGTCACGGTACAGGCCGATGTCGCGCGGCCACCAGTCCAATCCAACTTTTCTGTTTCTGCCCATGTGAGCACCTCCCTTTACCCTACCGCCGGAACGGATAAAAAATTGACCGCAAATGGTCAACTCCGAAAAATATTTTCCGGGAAATCAAAAAAACATCCCCTGTTCACAGTCAGAGGATGTTAAAATCTGTTCGCAGCCCGCGCGTAAGCGCGTATTCAATAGGATTGCTCTGCAATCCGAAAAAACCGGGAGCATGTATCTCGGTTTTTTCACTTCCGGAGGGAGAAAGTTTCTGCATAGGAACTTTCGGACGACTTTGGAACGGCCTACGGTCCGTTCCTCCTTGTCGGCGAAACTGTAGTTTCGCGACAGGTAATGCAAAAAGAGCTGAAACCAACGTTTCAGCTCTTTATGGCGGAGAGTTAGGGATTTGAACCCTAGAGACGCTCATCACGCCTACACGATTTCCAATCGTGCGCCTTCGACCACTCAGCCAACTCTCCATCTTGTTAAGTTGTTGTCGTTTTTGATGACTCATCGCTGACGACTTGTTTAGTATATAACAGAATCCCCGTTTCGTCAACCCCTTTTTTTTAATTTTTTTGAAAAAGTTTTTTCAGGTCGAATCTGCACCGTTTTCCTGCCGTGGTTTACCGTTGCTATCCGATCTGTACACGTTATCCCGTAGGGGAGCACATTGTGCTCCCACGTTATGGTTAACCGGATGTGTGGCCGTTCCTTGCACAGGCTCCGGTCGTGCTGCGGGCGAACAATGTTCGCCCCTACGGGATAATTATGTGCAGGTGGTACACATACGGTAAATCCTTTCAACCGCCAAGCGCAAAAAAGAAAACCGCCTGCTCTCGCAGACGGCTCTCCCCTCATTTACTTCTGAAACTGCTCGCGCACTTCCATATACTTGATGATCTCCTCAACCGTGCCGTCAAAGCCGAGCACGCCGCTGTTGAGCGACAGATCATAATTCCGCGCGTCATACCAGTCGTGGCCGGTGTGGTGCTTGTAGTAGCGGGCGCGGTACTCGTCGATCTCGGCGATCTTCTTTGCCACCTCGTTCTCGGGCAGCGAGTCCACCTTCATGGCCTGCTCAAGACAGAAATCCTTGTCCGCATGGACGAACACGCGCACAACATCCGGTCGGCCTGCCAGAATATAGTCGGCGCAGCGGCCGATCATAACGCACGGACCCTGATCCGCCAGCCGGCGGATGATCTTCACCTGATAGGCGAACAGCGCCTCATCCTTGAGGTAGGACTTGGACGAGTCGTTCGGCACGGGCGTGTTGCCGTGATAATGCGCGCGCAGGCGCGTCAGAAAATCGCCCTTGAGACGCTCGTCCGAGAACAGCATGGCGTTTACACCGCTGTCCTCACTCGCCATGGTGATGATCTCGCGGTTGTAGAACGGAATGCCCAGCTTGTCCGCCAGCATCTTGCCGACCGTCTTGCCGCCCGAACCGTACTGGCGCGCGATGGTGATAACGTATGGTTTCATTATTTTTACCCCCTTTTATCAATGGGTCACGTTTTCCGCAGGGCGGGGTGCGGTCATCCCGCCCTACGATGCAAGGATTACCTTTATTCTCCCAGATAAGCCTTCTTAATAGAGTCATCATTCAGCAGATCGGACGCCTTGCCGGTCTTGACAATTTTGCCGGTCTCAAGGACGTAGCCTCTGTCCGCGATGGACAGCGCCTTCTTTGCGTTCTGCTCTACCAGCAGGACGGTGGTGCCTGCCTTGGACACTTCCTCGATGATCTTGAAGATTTCGCCTACGAACAGCGGCGACAGACCCATAGACGGCTCATCGAGCAGCAGGATGCGCGGCTTGCTCATCAGCGCACGGCCCATTGCGAGCATCTGCTGCTCGCCGCCGGACAGCGTACCGGCTGCCTGATTTTTACGCTCCTCCAGACGCGGAAAACGCTCGTAGACCATTTTCAGCGACTCCGGGATCTCATTCTTCGGGCGGGTATACGCGCCCATACGCAGGTTCTCCGCAACCGTCAGACCCGCGAACACGCGGCGGCCCTCCGGAACGTGGCTCATGCCCAGCTTTACGATGGCATGACCCGGCTTGTGCGTAATATCCTTGCCCTCAAACGTCACCGTGCCGCCCTTCGACGGCAGCAGACCCGTGACCGTGTGCAGCGTGGTGGTCTTGCCGGCGCCGTTCGCGCCGATGAGCGCTACGACCTCGCCCTCGTTTACCTCGAAGGAAACGTCGCGCAGTGCATGAATCAGGCCGTAATACACGTTGATGTCCTTTACTTCCAACATTGCCATACTTGTTTCCTCCTTTCTTATTCGCCCAGATACGCCTTAACGACTTCCGGATTGCTCAGCACTTCCTTGGGCGTGCCCTCAGCGAGCAGACGGCCGAAGTTGAGCACATACAGGTACTCGCAGATGCCGGAGACCAGCTTCATGTCATGCTCGATGAGCAGAACGGTTACGCCGAACCTCTTGCGGACGATTTCGATCGTCTCCATCAGCTCCTCGGTCTCGTTCGGGTTCATGCCCGCGGCAGGCTCGTCGAGCAGCAGCAGCTTGGGGTTGGTAGCCAGCGCACGCGCGATCTCGAGCTTGCGCTGCTTGCCGTACGGCAGGTTGGCTGCCTTGTAGTCGGCTACGCCGTCCAGGTCGAACACGCGCAGCAGCTCGAGCGCCTTTTCGTCCATCTGCTTCTCCTTTTTGCGGTAGGAGCCGAGGTGGAACATGCTCTCTGCGAACGAGTAGGTGATCTGATTGTGCAGACCGGTCTTTACGTTATCCAGCACGCTCAGCTGCGAGAACAGGCGGATGTTCTGGAACGTACGGGCAACGCCCAGTTTGCAGATTTCATGCGGCTTTTTGCCGATGAGGTTCTGTCCGTCCAGACGGATGCCGCCGTCAGTCGGACGGTACACGCCGGTCAGCATATTGAACGCGGTGGTCTTGCCTGCGCCGTTCGGGCCGATGAGGCCGACCAGACCGCCCTTTTCGATTTTCATGCTCAGCTCGTCAACGGCACGCAGACCGCCGAACGAAATGCCGAGCGAAGTAACTTCCAGCATTGCCATGGCTTACGCACCCTCCTTCTTGCCGCCAGCCTTTTCGGCCTTTTCCATCTGACGCATTGCGCGCTTCTCCAGCAGGCGAACCTTGAAGGAGGAGTTGTTGAACAGCATCATTGCAATCAGCAGGATTGCGTAGATGAGCATACGGTAGTTGCTCAGGCCGCGCAGCAGCTCGGGCAGCAGCGTCAGCAGCGCTGCGGCGATGATAGAACCCCAGATGTTGCCCAGACCGCCGAGAACGACGAATACGAGCACCAGAATGGAGGTGTTGAAGTCAAACTTGGCAGCGGTTACTGTGGAGAAGTTCATCGCGTACAGCGTGCCCGCCATGCCTGCGAACGCCGCAGAGACCACGAACGCGAGCAGCTTGTAGTGCGAGGTGGAGATGCCGATGGAGTCAGCGGCGATCTTGTTGTCGCGGACCGCCATGACAGCACGTCCCGTGCGGCTGTTTACAAAGTTCAGCACGAAGAACAGCGTAACGAGGATGAGCACAACGCCCGAGGTGAAGGTGGAGAGCTTGGTGACGCCGGATACGCCGATCGGGCCGTTAATGATCATCTTGCCGCCGTCGCCCAGCTGGAAATTCTGGTTGACCAGGCTGAAATGCAGACCGGCATCATCCAGACCGAGATACATAACGTTTACAATGTTTTTGATGATCTCACCGAAGGCGAGGGTTACGATGGCGAGGTAGTCGCCCTTGAGGCGCAGCACCGGCACGCCGACGATGACACCCGCAATCGCCGCAAACAGTCCGGCAACGACCATGGCGACAGCCAGACGCAGCGGTGCAAGCGGGATCGCATCCGCCAGACAGGTGGTGGTGACAATGCCCGCAAACGCGCCGACCGACATAAAGCCTGCATGGCCGAGCGACAGCTCACCGAGGATGCCGACGGTCAGGTTGAGCGAGATCGCCATGACAACATACGAGCAGATCGGCACGAGCAGACCCTTGATCTGGCTGGAGATGCCGCCGCCCGCGATGGCTGCCTGCACGATGATGTACGCAATGATGACAATGCCGAAGCACAGCAGCGTGTCACGTCCGCGCTTGGACGCAGCATAGGATTTTAACTTGTTCATATGACTGCCCCCTTAAACCTTTTCGCTGACGTGCTTGCCGAGCAGGCCGTCCGGCTTGACCAGCAGCACCACGATGAGCACTGCGAACACGATCGCGTCCGACAGCTGCGTGGAAATGTATGCCTTGGCAAAAATCTCGATGATGCCGAGCAGAATGCCGCCGATGAACGCGCCCGGAATCGAGCCGATGCCGCCGAATACGGCAGCGGTGAATGCCTTGATGCCCGGCAGAGAGCCGGTGGTCGGCATCAGGGTCGGGTACGCGGAGCACAGCAGCACGCCCGCGATGGCTGCCAGACCCGAGCCGATCGCAAAGGTGATGGAAATGGTCGTGTTGACGTTGATGCCCATCAGCTGGGCCGCGCCCTTGTCCTCAGAAACCGCACGCATCGCCGTACCGACCTTGCTCTTGCCGGTGAACAGCATCAGAGCGACCATGATGACAAGGCAGGCCGCAATGGCAACGAGCGTCACCTTGGAAATCTGCATCTGACCGCCGAACAGGCTGAGCGCCTCGCCGGTAACGACCGAGGTAAAGGTCTTCGGGTTGGAGGACCAGATCAGCAGCGCCGCATTCTGCAGAAAGTACGAAACGCCGATGGCCGTGATCAGCACCGCCAGCGACGGCGCCATGCGCAGCGGCTTGTAGGCAAGTCTCTCAATAACAACACCGAGCGCGGTGCAGACAATAACAGCCAGCACAACGCCCATCCACGCCGGCCAGCCGAGATAGGTGGTAGCGCAGAAGCACATGTAGCCGCCTACCATGATAACATCGCCGTGCGCGAAGTTCAGCATTTTTGCAATGCCGTAAACCATCGTGTAGCCGAGTGCGATGATGGCGTAGATGCTGCCCAGACTGATGCCGCTGATCAAATGATTCAAAAAGCTCATGGTTTGGAACACCTCAAATCTTTATTTCTCCTGTTTATGAAATGGGGCAGTGGTTCGGCAATGGTCAAGCCACCGCCCCACCCCATAACTTTCGGTGGATGATACCTTCTCCGCAGGACACCCCGCCCTGCGGTACAGGTATACCTCTTTATAATAGCGGTAAAGGAGGACTGCTTCCAGACCTCCTTCACTCGCCCTTGCGTTCTTAATATGTCCCGGGCGAGCTTTGCCCGTCCGGGACACCGCTGCCCGCGCCATCGCGGCGCGACACCTTTGCCGTGCAAAGGTGAGGGGGTTATCCAAAAAAGTTTCTACGGAACTTTTTTGGTATCTAAGGGGGGCTCTGCCCCCCTTAGAGGGTCTTACATACCAACGTAAGCGCCGTTCTCGATAACCATGCCCTTCGGGGACTTGGATACGGCACCGGTCTCATCCCAGGTCATGCCCTCGCCGGTCAGGCCGTCAAAGGTCATGGAGGTGAACTGCTCGATCATCTTGTCGCACAGGTCCTCAGCGGACATATCCGGCGTAGCGCCTGCATTCTCGAGTGCCTGCTTGTAAGCGTAAACACAGTCGTAAGCGTCGGCTGCGAACTGGTTCGGGGTCTCGCCGAACTGCTCCTTGTACTTCTTAACGAAGGAAGCGGTCTTTTCATCGGTTGCGTCTGCGTTGAACGGGGTCAGCAGCATAACGCCCTCGGCCAGCTTGGGATCAAAGCCTTCCATGGTCAGAATGCCGTCCATGCCGTCTACGCCGAAGAACTTCGGCTTGTAGCCCATTGCGTTTGCCTGGGTCAGGATCAGGGATGCCGGCTGATAGTATATCGGCAGGAATACCAGGTCAGCGCCCTTGCTCTTTGCTTCGTTCAGCTGAACGGAGAAGTCGTTCGCGGAAGCATCGGTGAAGGTCTTGTCGGAAACGACCTCGAGGCCCTTGGTCTTTGCCTCTTCTACGAACTTGTCGTGAATGCCGGTGGAGTAAACGTCATCGTTCTTCCAGATGATCGCAACCTTGGTGCCGAGCTTCTGCTCTGCGATGTACTGTGCGGATGCGGTGCCCTGGTTCGGGTCCATAAAGCACATCTGGAATACGTTGTCCTTGCCCTCGGTTACTGCAACGGAGGATGCGGACGGGGTCAGAGCGAAAATGCGGTCGCTGTAGTTCTCAGCGGCGGTAGCCTCGCACGGCTTGGAGGTTACGGAGCCGAGGGACAGCTGCATGCCCCAGTCCTTCAGGGTGTTGTAGGCGTTTACCGCCTTCTCTGCGTCGCTCTCGTCGTCCTGATAGTTCAGCTCAAACTGAATATCGCCGCCCTCAGCGTTGATCTCGTCAACCGCGATCTGTGCGCCGTTCTTGCAGGCATTGCCGTAAATAGCATTCGCGCCGGTCAGCGGGCCGGTGCCGCCAATCTTGAAGGCAGTACCGGAAGCGGTGCTGTCGGAGCCGCTGTTCTGCGAATCGGAGCTGCTCGAAGCGGAACCGCCGCAGCCGGTCAGCGCCGTAGCCAGCATAGCGCCGGCAAGGAGCATACTGAGTGTTTTCTTCATGGTGAAATCTTCTCCTTTGTTTCCCCCGAATCGGCATATCCTATCGGGTGTCTTGGATTATGCTTCACATTATACTACCATTTCCGAATTTCGGCGCACTTTTTTTGCGCTGAGAATACAATTTCAGATAATCTACTGATTATCTTTTGAGTAACTTTACGTTTTTTGTATCTTCTCACAAGAACACTTGTCCGCCCCGCAAGGATTCCTGCAAATTACTTCCATTCTGCCGTCATTTTTGCAGGGAGAGCCTGAAAATTTTTTCTCACGCTGAGAACATCATAGACCTTCTTCGCTATTCAT
Source organism: Butyricicoccus sp. AF18-9LB (assembly GCF_027684505.1). Taxonomy (NCBI): domain Bacteria; kingdom Bacillati; phylum Bacillota; class Clostridia; order Eubacteriales; family Butyricicoccaceae; genus Butyricicoccus; species Butyricicoccus sp. AF18-9LB. The sequence continues at coordinate 81,445 of NZ_JAQCWA010000010.1, read as the reverse complement.
AAGATATTCGTAGGGCGGGGTGCCCTCGCCCTGCGGTGTTCATTCAATCTGTGCAACATTTCAAGGAGGTACCCCATGACCGAAAAACGCCACGGAAAAGGACTGTTATTCATCGTAACGCTGGTTCTCGCTGCCGGTGTGATAAAGTACGCCGATATCCCCTTCGCGCAGACCGTGCGCGAAAAGGCGGCTTCCGCCCTGTCCGGCGCGGCAAATGCTGACCATGTTCTTGCGGTATTCGGCGGCTCTGCCATGCCCGCAGATACCGTTCCTGCGGAATCCTCCGGCGGTGCGGACGATATTTTAGACCGCGACCAGACCCTGTTCCCCGACACGGTTGACCAGACCGTCTATCCGATGGAGTTCGAGCACGCCACGCCGACTTCCGGCACGCTGACGTCCTCTTTCGGCAGCAGGCTCAGTCCCATCACCGGTCAGCCGGGTTTTCACTACGGGCTTGACCTTGCCGCAGACGAGGGCACGCCCATCACCGCCTTCGCGGACGGCACGGTGCGCGAGACCGGTGAATCCGGCTACGGTCTGTACGTCATTGTCGATCACGCGGACGGTTTTGCAACCTTATACGCGCACTGCAGCAGCATTTCCGCCAAAGTCGGTGATACCGTCACCTGCGGCGAGCAGATCGCCAAGGTCGGCCAGACCGGCAACGCCACCGGTCCGCACCTGCACCTCGAGCTGTGGCACAACGGCGCAGCGCTCGATCCCGCCGACTATCTCGCACTGTGAGCCGGATTCAGGTCCGCGACGGCTTTCTTGTGCTCATGGCTGCGCTCTGGTGCGCGGATGAGAGCGGCGTGCTGCCCATTTTCCTGCTGGCGGCGGCTGTACATGAGTGCGGACATCTTTTCGTCATTCGGCTGTCCGGCGGCACGGTGCACGCCCTGTGCCTGACCGCCTGCGGCGCTGTCCTGCGGTGCAGCCTGCCGCCGTCGCCGTTTTCGCGCGCCGCCATCTGCCTCGCCGGACCGGCGGCCAGCTTTGCGCTCACCGCACTGGCGAACCCGCTCGGCGCGTACCGGCTTGCCGGCGCGAGTGCGCTGCTCGGGCTGTTCAACCTGCTGCCTGTGCCCCCGCTCGATGGCGGCATGGCGCTCCGGCACCTCGCGGACGGGCGGTTTACACGCCTGCTGAACGGGATTGCGGGCGTGTCCGTTCTCGTCCTCCTTGCGGGCGGCGTCCTCCTGTGGAAGTCGGGATTTGGCGGATGGCTGTTTCTCGCTGGATTGATGGTCGCCGCATGTAACCCGCATACACACGCGTAACCGTAGGGGCGAACCTTGTTCGCCCACAAACCGTTCGATTTTACGCTGTTCGGGAGCACACTGTGCTTCCCTGCGGGATAATCGTTGCAGATGAAGCCGCTCCGGAGTGCCCCGCCCTGCGATAAATTCTCACAACCCTTGTAAATTTTGCCGAAATCGTGTAAAATAACGGTACAAAGATTTATCCAAACGAACCAAAAGGCTCACAAAGCCTTTTGATAGAAAGGACCGAACAATTATGCTGGGAAAACGCAGAAAAAAAACTGATCTCCCCGCCGTATGCGCTGTTATCGTAGCGGCAGGCTCCTCCCGCCGCATGGGCGGCGAAAACAAGCTGCTGCTCGAAATTGACGGCGTACCCGTCCTCGCACGCACGCTTTCCGCCTTCCAGAAATGTGCCGCCATCCGCGATATCGTGCTCGTCTGCCGTGAGCAGGACATCATGCCCTATACCGAGCTGGCGAAGGCCTTCTCCATTGACAAGCTGTGCACGGTGACGCGCGGCGGCGAGACCCGCACGGAATCCGTTCTCGCGGGCATCACGGCCGCACCGGAAAATGCCGTGCTCGTTGCCGTACACGACGGCGCCCGCCCGCTCGTCTCCGAGGCCGTTATTACCGAGGCGGTTACCACCGCCGCCGCGTGCGGTGCTGCCGCGCCGGTCGTTCCGGTCAAGGACAGCATCAAGCGCATCGAAAACGGCAATATCGCCGCCGATGTCGCCCGCGACACGCTTGCCGCGGTGCAGACCCCGCAGGTATTCCGCAAGGACCTGCTCCGCCGTGCGCTGACCTCGGCTGCCGAGCGCGGCTACAGCTTCACCGACGACTGTGCGGCTGTCGAGTCGCTCGGCACCATCGTCAAGGCGACCCACGGCAGCTACCAGAACATTAAGATCACCACGCCGGAGGACATTCTCGTTGCGGAAGCGCTCCTCACAAGGGAGGACAAGTAACATGCGCATCGGACACGGTTACGACGTACACAGACTGGTCTCCGGCAGGCCGTGCATCATCGGCGGCGTGAACATTCCGTTTGAGCTTGGTCTGGACGGTCACTCGGACGCGGATGTGCTCACGCACGCCGTCATGGATTCCCTGCTCGGCGCGCTCGCGCTCGGTGACATCGGCAAACATTTTCCGGATACCGACCCGCGCTACAAGGGCGCGGACAGCATCGCGCTGCTGCGGCACGTTGCCGCGCTCGTGCGCGAAAGCGGCTGGCAGCTCGGCAATTTGGATGCGACCGTGCTCGCGCAGGCGCCCAAGCTCGCGCCGCACATTCTGCAGATGCGCGAAAACTTAGCGGCCGCCATCGGCTGCGCGGTCGAGCAGGTTTCGGTCAAGGCGACCACCGAGGAGGGACTGGGCTTTACCGGCTCCAAACAAGGCATTGCCGCGCACTGCGTGTGCCTTTTAGAGCGAATCTGAACAGTCTTACATATACACTATACTATGATAATAAAGGTAACACCGCATAGCGGTATTGCCCCCAACAAAGGAAGTGATTCCAATGGATATACAGGTAAACGACATTCTTACCATGAAAAAACAGCACCCGTGCGGCAGCAAGCAGTGGCAGGTGCTGCGTATCGGTATGGATTTCAAGCTGAAATGCCTCGGCTGCGGGCATGAGGTCATGCTGCCGCGCAGCAAGGCGGAGAAAAACATCAGAACCGTAGAACGGGAGGGTGAAATCGTATGTTGATAGACGGCAGACAGATGCACATTCAGATCACCAAGGGCGATATCGGGCGGTACGTCATTCTGCCCGGCGATCCGGCGCGGTGCGAGAAGATCGCGCAGTATTTCGACGACCCGAAGCAGATCGCGCACAACCGCGAGTACACGCTGTGGACAGGCTCTCTGGACGGCGTTCCGGTTGCGGTATGCTCGACCGGCATCGGCGGTCCGTCGGCTGCCATCGCCATGGAGGAGCTGGTCGAGTGCGGCGCGGACACGTTCATCCGTGTCGGCACGTCCGGCGGCATTGTGGACAAGGTAAAGGGCGGCGATATCGTCATTGCCACCGGCGCCATCCGTCAGGAGGGCACGAGCCGCGAGTACCTCCCCATCGAGTTCCCGGCAGTCGCGGATTTTTCCGTTGTTTCCGCGCTGCATGAGGCGGCGCAGGCGCTCGGCTTCCCGTATCACACGGGCGTAATCCAGTCCAAGGACAGCTTTTACGGCGAAATCCGTCCCGCGCAGATGCCAATCGCGGACGAGCTGACCGCCAAGTGGAAGGCATGGAAGGCGGCAGGCGCGCTCACCAGCGAGATGGAGACAGCCGCGCTCATGATCGTCGCGCAGGTGCTCCATGTGCGGTGCGGCGCGGTACTCAACGTGCTGTGGAACGCGGACAACGACGATGCTCCCGCCATCCCGCCTGACGCCACCGAGCGCGGCGTAAAGGCCGCCGTGGAGGCCATCCGCGTGCTCATCCGTGAGGACAGCAAGGCATGAGTGAACAACAGAATCAGCAGACAGCGGCCCTCGGCACAGCACCCGTAGGGCCGCTGCTGTTTCGGCTGGCGCTGCCGACCATTACGGCACAGGTGGTCAACCTGCTGTACAGCATCGTGGACCGTATTTACATCGGACGCATCCCGCTCGAGGGCAAGCTGGCGCTGACCGGCATGGGTGTCACCTTCCCTGTCATCACGCTCATTTCCGCATTCGCGGCGCTGATCGGCATGGGCGGCGCACCGCGGGCGTCTATCGCGCTCGGCGCAAGGGAGCACGACCGCGCGGAACGCATTCTCGGAACGTGTACGGCGGCACTCTGGGCGCTTGCGCTCGTGCTGACAGCACTTTTCCTGCTGTTTCAGGCGCCGCTGCTCCGCCTGTTCGGCGCATCTGCCGACACCCTGCCCTACGCGATGCAGTACCTCAACCTCTACGTTCTCGGCACGGTTTTCGTGATGACGTCATTGGGTCTCAACGGCTTCATCACCGCGCAGGGCCGCTCGTCGGTTGCGATGAAAACCGTTGTCATCGGTGCGGTGCTCAACACCGTGCTTGACCCGCTGTTCATCTTCGTGCTGAAAATGGGCGTGCGCGGCGCGGCTGTAGCGACAATTATCTCGCAGGCGGTGTCTGCGGCATGGGTTCTGCGGTTTCTGACCGGAAAGCAGACGGTTCTGCGCTTAAAACGCGCGTATTTCCGTATTGACCGACCGCTTTTGGCGTCCGCGGTCGGTCTGGGTGCATCCCCGTTTGTCATGCAGTCAACAGAAAGCCTGCTCACCATCGCCTTCAACGTATCGCTGCAGAAGTACGGCGGCGACGCAGCCGTCGGCGCAATGACCATCCTGACCTCGGTGGCGCAAATGGTGCAGCTGCCGCTGACCGGTCTGGCGCAGGGCGCGCAGCCCATTCTCAGCTACGCCTGCGGCGCGAAGCGGCCCGACCGCATGAAGCGCGTCGTGCAGCTGAATCTCGCGGCGGCGTTCGTGTTCGCGTTTTCGATCTGGGCGGCTGTGCAGCTGTTCCCGCATACGGTCGTGCACCTGTTTACCTCGGATGAGGAGCTGGTCGAACGCACCGTCTGGGCGCTGCGCGTATACTTTGCGCTCGGATTTACCAATGCGTTCCAGACCGGATTCCAGCAGTCGTTTGTGGCGCTCGGCGAGGCGAGAATCTCGCTTTTTCTCGCGCTCGAGCGCAAGGTTTTCCTGCTGATACCGTTTATTCTGCTCCTGCCGCACTTTTTCGCGGATAAGCTGTTCGCCGTGTTCCTCGCAGAGCCGGTCGCGGATTTGCTGGCGGCAGCAACGACGACAACGCTGTTTTTGATTCGATTCAAGCAGATCACGCGAGATATGTGAGCCAATTTCCCTGCATCGGCTCAATCCCTGCCGCGAAATTTTGAGATACAAAAAAGGCTCCGGATATGCTCCAGAGCCTTTGAGGCTGTCGAAAAACTATCGTTTTCCGAGCAGCCTCTCGCTCGAAACCACGCTTTCGAGCGAATACTGAAGAAAAACCGCGCCCTGCGCGCACATTTTTTCTCCCCTTGTATAAATTCCGAGATACATGCTCCCGGAATTTATGAATTTGCTTCGCAAATTCTATTTTATGCGTGCTGTCGCACGAAACGCAATACGCCAATCTGACTTTTTTGACAGACTGAAAGGCTCCGGATATACTCCGGAGCCTTTCTCTATGCAATTTCAGCGCAAATTAACCGTTTACCGCTGCCTTCAGCGCCTCAACCTTATCGGTATTCTCCCACTTGACGCCAAGCTCCTCGCGGCCCATGTGGCCGTAGGCTGCCAGCTGCTTGTAGATCGGCTTACGCAGGTCAAGCTGCTCGATGATCGCCGCCGGACGCAGGTCGAACACCTTCTCTACGGCCTTCTCAAGCACATCGTCGCCAACAACGCCGGTGCCGAAGGTCTCTACCATGATGGAAACCGGCTCGGCAACGCCGATGGCATACGCCAGCTGAATCTCGCAGCGCTTTGCCAGACCTGCCGCAACAATGTTCTTCGCAACCCAGCGAGCCGCATACGCGCCCGAGCGGTCCACCTTGGTCGGGTCCTTGCCGGAGAACGCGCCGCCGCCGTGACGGCCGATGCCGCCGTAGGTGTCCACGATGATCTTACGGCCGGTCAGACCGGAGTCGCCGTGCGGGCCGCCGATGACGAAACGGCCGGTCGGGTTGATGAAATACTTGGTATTCTCATCCAGCAGATGGGACGGAATGACCTTCTTTACCACCTGCTCGATCATGTCCTTGCGAATCTGCGCGAGGGACACCTCCGGGCTGTGCTGGGTGGAAATGACAACCGTATCCACGCGGACAGGCTGATTGTCCTCGTCGTACTCTACGGTAACCTGGCTCTTGCCGTCCGGACGCAGATAGTCGAACATACCGTTCTTGCGTACCTCGGTCAGACGCTTTGCCAGCTTGTGCGCCAGAGAGATCGGCATCGGCATCAGCTCCTTGGTCTCATCGCACGCATAGCCGAACATCATGCCCTGGTCGCCTGCGCCGATGGCGAGGTCGGCCTCAGAGGCACCCTCCTTGCTCTCAAGGGAGTTGTCAACGCCGAGTGCAATGTCGGCGGACTGCTCGTCGATCGCGGTCAGGACAGCGCAGGTGTCGCAGTCAAAGCCGTACTTCGCGCGGTCGTAGCCGATCTCACGAACCGTGTCACGGACAACCTTCGGGATGTCCACATAGCAGGAAGTGGAAATCTCGCCCATTACCTGAACCATACCGGTGGTGCAGGTGGTCTCACAGGCTACGCGGGCATACGGATCCTGCGTTAAAATCTCGTTAAGAATCGCGTCCGAGATCTGGTCGCAGATTTTATCGGGATGGCCTTCCGTAACCGATTCCGAGGTGAAAAAATGATGTGCCATTAAGTATCAGTTCCTTTCTCCAGTTCATTTTCAGAGCATTAAAAAACGCTCCTCAGCGGGAGCGAAAAGTTCGTTTTGCTCCCTCATCTTTCGTATTCTTACGCCGGATTTGGCACCTTACGTTGCAAAACAACGCAGGTTGCCGGGTTTCACAGGGCCGTTCCCTCCACCGCTCTCGATAAGGATATGTATTCACTTACGCCGTATATTTTATATAAAAATTCCGGCTTTGTCAAGGGGTATTTTCGGCATCCAAGGAGAAAATCGCCGCATTGACATTTTCCGCTTGCACCGTTATAGTAATAGAGGTAAGAATTTGCCCTGCATATTTATCACATCATATGGCCTTCTCAGGCTGACGCACGGCAGCACTTACCCGCATTCACTTTGCGCCAGGGCGATACCTTATTATTGCCTGAACGGCGCTCTGTTTTGTTATGGGAGAGATCAAGGGTATTATGAATGTAAATGTTGGAATCGACATCGGCTCAACGACCGTCAAGATCGTCGTTGTCCGCGATGGAGAGATTATCCACAAGCACTACGAACGGCATTTTTCCAAGGTGCGTGAAAAGGCGGTCGAGCTGGTGCGCGCGGCGCGCGAGCTCATCGGCACGGACACGCCCCTCCGCTGTTCCATCACCGGCTCGGCCGGTTTAGGCGTGGCGAAAGCCGCAGATATTGATTTTGTACAGGAGGTGTTCGCCACCCGCAAGGCGGTAGGCGTGCACGTTCCGCAGGCCGATGTTGTTATCGAACTGGGCGGCGAGGACGCGAAGATCGTATTTCTCACCGGTCAGCTGGAGGAGCGCATGAACGGCTCCTGCGCGGGCGGCACCGGCGCTTTCATCGACCAGATGGCGGTCCTGCTGGATGTTACGCCGTCCGAGCTCGATGAACTCGCACAGGGCGCGGAGCGCATCTACACCATCGCGTCCCGCTGCGGCGTATTCGCCAAGTCGGATATTCAGCCGCTGCTCAACGAGGGCGCGCGCAAGGAGGACGTAGCCGCGTCCATCTTCCAGGCGGTCGTCAACCAGACCATTGCCGGTCTGGCGCAGGGCCGTGAGGTCAAGGGCGATGTGCTGTTCCTCGGCGGTCCGCTGTTCTTCTTCAAGGGCCTGCAGAAGCGCTTTCAGGAGACGCTGAAGCTGGATGATGCGCACGCGCACTTCCCGGCTCTCGCGCCGTATGCCATCGCGGCGGGCGCGGCGGAGTACGCAGGCGGCACGCAGAAGACCTACACGGTCGATTTGCTGCTCGCGGCGCTCGAAAAGGCGGCAGACGCTCCGGTCGTTGCCAACTACCTGCCGCCGCTGTTCGAGGACGAGCAGCAGTACGAGGAATTCAAGAACCGTCACGCCATGCACGATGTCATGACGCAGAACGTCACCATGTACGAGGGCGATGCATATCTCGGCATCGACTGCGGCTCCACCACCACCAAGCTGGTGCTCATCGGTGAGGACGACCAGATTTTGTTCCACCACTACCAGTCCAACAAGGGCAATCCGGCGGATGTTATCCGCGAGCAGCTCACCAAGCTGTACGAGCTGTGCGGCGACCGCGTACATATCGTGTCCTCGGCGGTCACCGGCTACGGCGAAGCGCTCATCCAGAACGCCTTCGGCGTGGATTTCGGTCTGGTCGAGACGGTCGCGCACTTCCGCGCGGCGCGCCATTTCTGCCCGGATGTTGATTTCATCATCGATATCGGCGGTCAGGACATCAAGTGCTTCAAAATCCGCAACAAATGCATCGACAATATTTCGCTCAACGAGGCGTGCTCGTCCGGCTGCGGCTCGTTCATCGAGACGTTCGCCCGCTCGATGGGCTACTCCATCGAGGAATTCTGCAAGCTGGGTCTGTTCGCCAAGCACCCCATCGACCTCGGCTCGCGCTGCACGGTGTTCATGAACTCCTCGGTCAAGCAGGCGCAGAAGGACGGCGCGGGCATTGATGCAATCTCCGCCGGTCTGTCGGTTTCCGTTGTCAAGAACGCGCTGTACAAGGTTATCCGCGCCCACTCGCCGGACGACCTCGGTCAGCACATCGTTGTGCAGGGCGGCACGTTCCTCAATGACGCCATCCTGCGCTCGTTCGAGCAGGAAATCGGCCGCGACGTGACTCGTCCGGCTATCTCGGGTCTGATGGGCGCATACGGCGCAGCACTGCACGCCAAGGACAACCGCAGGGACACCACCACGCTCATCGGCACGGATATCCTCGCAGGCTTCGAGCACAACGTGCGCTCCACGCGCTGCGGTCTGTGCGAGAACCACTGCAATTTGACGATTAACGACTTCGGCGGCGGCCGCCGCTTCATTTCGGGCAACCGCTGCGAGCGTCCGCTCGGCGGCACGAAAAAGGCCGACCTGCCCAACCTTTATAAATGGAAGCTGGAAAAGCTGAAAAGCTACGGTGAGCCGTCCGGCATTGCAAACCCGATTGCAAAAATCGGTCTGCCGTTCGGTCTCAACAACTTCGAGCTGCTGCCGTTCTGGACGGCATTCCTGCGTAAACTCGGCTTCGAGACCGTCCTCAGCGACGTTTCCACCCGCGATATGTACATGCAGGGACAGCATTCCATCCCGTCCGACACGGTTTGCTATCCGGCAAAGCTGATGCACGGCCACATTGAGAACCTGCTTGAAAAGGGCGTGGACGCGATTTTCTATCCGTGCATGACCTACAACCTGGACGAGGAACGCGCGACCAACCATTACAACTGTCCGGTCGTTGCCTACTATCCGGAGCTTTTGAAGGCGAACGTCTCCGCACTCGCGGACTTCGACTTTATGATGCCGTACTTTGAACTCGCGGACAAAAAGCACTTCACTAAGCACGCCGTTAAGTATTTCTGCGGCAAGTACCCGCAGCTTAAGAAAAAGCAGGTCATCGCCGCTGTCGAGGACGCATACATGGCGCAGGACGAATACTACATTGACGTTCGCATCGAGGGTCAGCGCGCCATCCGCTACGCGGACGAGCACGACCTTGACGTTGCCGTTATCGCAGGCCGTCCGTACCACGTTGACCCGGAGATCAACCACGGCATCGACCAGCTGATCGCGTCGTTCGGTCTGGTCATCGTGTCCGAGGACGCGGTCTGGCAGCTGACCGATGCACCCGAGGTACATGTGCTCAACCAGTGGACGTACCACTCGCGCATGTACGGCGCGGCGAAGTACGTCACCCAGAAGGAGAACGCCCAGCTCATCCAGTTGGTATCCTTCGGCTGCGGCATTGACGCCATCACGACCGATGAGATGCGCGCCATCTGCGAAAACGGCGGCAAAATTTACACACAGCTGAAAATCGACGAGATCAGCAACCTCGGCGCGGCAAAAATCCGTATCCGCAGCATGCTGGCCGCCGTAGAGGAGGGACGCAAGCTTGCAGAACAGCAAAACGCCTGAGGCAACGCCCGCATATTCCTACCCGCAGTTCACGGAGGAAATGCGAAAAACCTATAAGATACTGGTACCGAACATGCTGCCCGTGCAGCTCGGACTCATCTGCCGCCTGATGAAAAACTACGGCTATGACATGGAGCTGCTGCACACCGAGGGTCCGAACATCGCGGAGCAGGGTCTGCGCAACGTACATAACGACACCTGCTACCCCGCCCTGCTGGTCATCGGTCAGCTGATGGACGCGATCGAATCCGGCAGGTACGACATTCACAAAATCGCGCTCATCCTGCCGCAGACAGGCGGCGGCTGCCGTGCCTCCAACTATATCCACCTGCTCCGCAAGGCGCTGGAAAAGAACGGCTACGGCTTCATTCCGGTCATTTCGCTGAACTTTTCCGGTCTGGAGAGCAACCCCGGCTTCAAGCTGACCAAGACCATGCTCGTGCAGGTGGCGTATGCACTTCTGATTGGTGATCTGATTATGATGGTCGCCAACCAGTGCCGTCCCTACGAGATCGTGCCCGGCTCGACCGACAAGGCGATCGACATCTGCATGGACGCGGTCATCAAGCGCTTCACCGGTGAGCGCATGGTGCGCTACGGCGAGGTAAAGCACCTGTTCCGGTTCGTGCTGACCGTGTTCGGCAAGCTGAAGCTGGATAAAACGCAGAAGAAAAAGCTGGTCGGCATCGTCGGTGAGATCTACGTCAAGTTCTCGCCGCTCGGCAACAACCGTCTGGAAGAATTCCTGCTCAGCGAGGGCTGCGAGCCGGTGCTGCCCGGTCTGATGGACTTCTGCCTGTACTGCATCTACAACTCGGTCATCGACCACGAGCTGTACAGCCGCAACGGCAAAACCGCCGCCGTCTACAAGATGGTGTACCAGTTTGTGCTCGGCAAGCAGGCCGATATCATCAAAATGATGAAAAAGGACGGTCATTTCCGTCCGCCGATGCCGTTTGACGAGGTGCGCAAAAAGTCGCACGCCATTATCGGTCAGGGTGTCAAGATGGGCGAAGGCTGGCTGCTCCCCGCCGAAATGGTCGAGCTGATCAGCGAAGGCGTGACCAACATCGTCTGCACCCAGCCGTTCGGCTGCCTGCCGAACCACATCGCAGGCAAGGGCATGATCCGAAAGATCCGCGAGGTGTACCCGCAGGCGAATATCGTCGCGGTGGATTACGACCCGGGCGCGTCGAAAATTAACCAGGAAAACCGAATCAAACTCATGCTTTCGAGCGCAGAGTAAAGCAAAGAGGACTGCAAACGCAGTCCTCTTTTTTATCCACAGACGGTGGATAACTTATTCATCGATGATGGTGGTGAACGTCAGGGTTTCGCTTTCGTTCGGATGCAATTTGCGGATACCCTGCTTGTGCTCGATGGCATGGTCAAGGTGATTGCCGTCCGGCAGGGTGCTCCACGGCTCGAGGCAGACGAACGGCACCTCGAAATCCTTGTACGGGCTCCACACCGCGAAATAGTCGAAGTCGGTGAAGTCCATCGTCACGCGGCGGCGGTTCTTCGTGCTGGCAATGGTTGCCGTGCGGAACGGCAGACCCTCGGTCATGACTGCATCGTTTGCAAACAGCTCGCGGGAAATCGGCAGTCTGCCGTCGGTCAGCGGAACGGAAATGCGGTCGGCGGTCAGCATGACGTTCTCGTCGGTTGCAATGCGGCTGAGCGCGTCCGTGCCCTCAAACTCCACATAGTAGTCGGTTATCTTCTCGCCGTCCTCCCAGCAGAGCGTATAGGCGTCATGGCCGCCAATCTCGTAATACATCACGGAATCGCTCGTATTCTTGACGATATGCTCCTTTTTCAGCGCATTTCCGTCCAAAGTATAGCGCACGGTGCAGATAAAATCCCACGGATACATCTTTTTCGTGTACTCGCTCGGCGTGAGCGTGAATTCCGCACAGGTGCCGCTGATTTTCTGTGCCTGCCACGCCAGATCGCGTCCGAAGCCGTGCTGCGTGATCTCATACGGCCTGCCGTCCACGGTGTAGGTCTTGTCCTTAAGCCGTCCCACGATTGGGAACAGAATGGGCGCATGGCGTTTCCATGCCGCCGGATCGCCCTTCCAGACGTACTCCGTGCCGTCCTTTTTGCTCGTAAAGCGGGTCAGCTCGGCACCGAATTCGTTAATTTCCACGCGAAAGCGTTCGTTTTCCAATACCTGCATGGGTTTTTCCTCCTTTACTTGAGGCAATACCACATAATTAAAGCTGCGGCGCTTTACGGAAATTTTGTGTCCTGACTTCGTTGCGATTTCACGGTAATACATCAAGTATTACCGCAAAACCGCGTCTTGTCAGTACGCAAAATTTACTCGTAAATCGCTCTTGTTCAATTATGTGGTATTACCTTAAGTTCAGGATACCCACTTTATCCGGTAAAGTCAAGAAAAAAGGACGAACCAAACGGTTCGTCCTTTGCTTTTACTCCAGCTCCGAAATCGCTCTGCGGATTGCGGCATCCTGCTGCTCCACAGCGTCGAGCAGGCTCCTGTCCTCGAGCGGCTTATTGCCTCTCATGGCCTCGGTCAGCACAGCGCTGACCTGATACAGCCGCTCAAAGCCAAGGTTCTGCGCTACGCCCTTGAGGGTATGCGCACCGCGGAAGGCAGCCTCCCAGTCCTGCTGCAGGGCCGCGTTGTGCAGGTCGGCGCAGGTCGGGTCGTCCTGATACATCTTCACGAACTTTTTCACCATGTTCTCATTGCACAGGCGCTGCAGCGTGTCCGCATAATCGCCGCCGATCTGTGCGTAAAACTCTTCCAGATTCATGTATGTACTCCTCCTCAGGTCTGTACGTCGTTGCGCTTTTGCTTTGCCCAGTACATCAGCTTGTCCGCCCGGCGGATGGCCTCGATCAGCGGATGCGCCTGATACACACCGCCGATGCTGACGGTCGGGTGGATATTCTCGTACTGCGGGATTTCAGTTGTGTACACGGCTCCCCGAATGTGCTCGAGTGTCGAACGGAATTTCTCCGCCGGGATATGCGACAGCAGCAGCACAAATTCATCGCCGCCATAGCGGACGAGTGTGTCCGCTGTGTTGACGCGCGCGAGAATGACATTCGCAACGTGCCGCAGCACCGCGTCGCCCGCAAGGTGGCCGTATTCGTCGTTGATCTCCTTAAAGTTGTCAATGTCGATCACCGCCAGTGCCTCCGCCTTTTCCAGCTCGGGCTGCTGGTCCTCGAGGTAGCGGCGCCCGTACGCGCCCGTCACCGGATCCAGATAAAAATCCTCTCCGTGCGAGGCATCCAGCCGGAACCGCCGCCCGCCGCTCGTCACCCAAACGCTGTCGCTGAGCCTGCTGCCCAGCTCGAGCACGCACTCGCGTCCGTCCACGACCAGATAGCGCGAAATCAGCTGATACGCGCACTCGTCGGTAAGCTCCAGCTTGCTCATGCGCGTCTTGTCCTCCATGCAGCGGCAGGAAATGCATCTGCTGCATCTTTTTCCGTGATTCCACACCGGAGAGCACGGCAGGACGCGGTCCGAGAACGTGCCGTCCGCATTCAGCTGCAGGATTTCGCCCCTTTTCGGATCAACCAGCCGCACCACATCAAAAATACGGCTCATGCCCTCCATTGAAGCCGCAAGCTGCCTTCCGGTGACAGCGCCGGAATCCGGCAGCGCCATTTCCGGCAGCATGATATCGGTCTGCATCTCGCGGAACTGACCGACAGCGCCGAGATACCGCGGCTTGGCGTCACTCGACCAGAGCGCACGGGCCGCGAGCATGTACTCGTGTTCCCAGCCGTTCTCCGGAAACCGCAGGGTGATCGGCATGCTGACATCCGGAGCATCCCGCGTGGTAACATACAGCGCGTTTTCCAGGCGGTGAAGGTCATCCTTGCTGAAGATCGTGAATTTTTCCGTATCCGCCGCATCATACAGACGGCTGCCAAACGGCAGCGTATCCGTGTGGTCCGTCACAGAGATGGTGCGCGTTGCCGCATCATAGTCGAACTGAATGCCGTAGGACTGCTTGGCAAAGAAGTCGGTCTTGATACGCTCGGTCTCGAGCGCCTGAATCGAGCGCCCGACCTGCGGCGTCGCCTGCTTGAGCATCATTTCGGTCGAAAGCTGCTGCGTGCGCACCGTGCTGTGCATATATCCCTCGTTCGCCTCGCGCAGACGCTCCCTGATCTGCAGCGACGCATCGAGCAGGCACTCGAGCAGCAGCGGATTGAACGTGCCGCACTCGCCGTTTACGATCATCCGCAGGGCGGTCTCGTGGTCATACGCGGACTTGTAGCAGCGCACGCTTGTCAGCGCGTCGTACACATCGGCAACCGAAACGACCTGCGCCGCAATCGGGATCTCCTCGCCGGTCAGGCCGTCCGGATAGCCGCGGCCGTCGTATCGCTCATGGTGCCAGCGCGCGATCTCATACGCGGTCTTGAGCAGCGGCTCCTCATTCGAGAACGGCAGGTCGTGCAGGATATCCGCGCCGACCGTCGTGTGCGACTTCATGATCTCAAACTCTTCCTTTGTCAGCTTGCCGGGCTTGTTGATGATCTCATCCGGAATGCTGACCTTGCCGATATCGTGCAGCGCGGACGCACTCGAGATCAGCTGAATATCCTCCTGCGTCAGCGAATAGCGGTCGGTCTTCTGCACCAGACGGCTCAGCAGCACCTCGGTAATGGTGCGGATGTGCAGCACATGCGGGCCGCTCTCGCCGTTGCGGAACTCGACAATATGGCTGAAGATATTGATCATCAGGTCGCTGATCTTTTCTTTTTCGTAAATCTGCTCGGCGGCAAGCCGCATCAGCCGCTTCTGCTTGGCAGCCAGTATCAGCGCGTTGACCACGCGGCGGCGCACGACCAAGCGGTCGAACGGGCGGCTGATATAGTCGGTAACGCCGAGGTCATACGCGCGCTCGATGTGCTCGATGCCGTTCTCCGCTGAGATCATCACCACCGGGATATCCTCGATCTGGCGGTTGTTGTTCATCGCGGTCAGCACGTCAAAGCCGTTCATCTCCGGCATGACCATATCCAGCAGGATAAGGTCGATATCGGTGTGCGTCCGCAGCAGCTCGATCGCGCGTGCGCCGTTTTCCGCCTCGATAAAATTGTATTCATCACCAAGAATATCGGCTAAGATCGTGCGATTCAGCTCGGAATCATCTACGATCAGAATCGTGCTTTTCTCTTTCATTCGTGCTAAAACCTCCTGCCGGTCAAGCAATAGATACCGTGATTGATTGATCACAGGCCGCATAAAACAAATCGTGTTCCTGCATGCATCTGCATGCATAAAAGCCGAGGTCTGCAAGGCAGAAAACCGGCAGGGATAACGCTAAAATAATCCATTAGTATGATAACATTCTTTACAGGTTTATGCAAGCTATTTTGTTTTGAAAATGCAGATTTTTTAACATTTCACACGTTTTACCCTAAAAAAAAAAAAAAAACGCACTTTTTTCCTGCTTTTCAGCCTGCCGAAGCAAGCATGCAGTGTATCAATATGCAAAGGGCAAGCCCGATTCCCGCAGGAATCAGCACCGCCGCCAGTGTCCACTTTGCGCTGCGCGTCTCCTGCAGGATGGTAAGGCAGGTTGTCGAGCACGGCGCGTGCGCCACGGTGAGCACCAGTGTGCAGAGCGCGGTCTGCACCGTCCAGCCGTTTGCCAGCAGCAGCGCACGGAAGGAGGCAAAGTCCACGCCGGAGGCGATCGTGCCGGACGAGAGGTAGCCCATCACGATGAGCGGCATGACCAACTCATTCGCCGGAAAGCCGAGGATGAACGCAAGCAGTATCACGCCGTCTATCCCGAACACCCGCGCTGCCGGGTCTAAAAATGCCGTGATGTGCGACAGGATAGCTGTATTCCCGATCTGCACATTGGCGAGCAGCCAGATGAGCACGCCCGCCGGAGCCGCCACAGCGGCGGCTCTCGCAAGGACGAACAGCGTCCGGTCGCGCACGCTGCGCACGATAACGCGCCCAATCTGCGGCATGCGGTACGGCGGCAGCTCGAGCGCAAACGACACCGCCTCTCCGCGCAAAACCGTTGCCGAGAGAATGCGCGACACGAGCAGCGTCAAGCCCACGCTTGCCGCGATGACGCCGGTCAGCAGCAGCGCGCCGCCTGCCGCGCTGCCCGCGAAAAACACTGAGCACAGAAAAATGAGCAGCGGAAACCGTCCGTTGCACGGCGCAAAGCTGTTGGTGAGGATGGCAATCAGCCGCTCCCGCGGCGAGTCGATGATGCGGCAGCCACTTACGCCGCAGGCGTTGCACCCGAAACCCATGCACATGGTCAGGCTCTGCTTGCCGCTCGCTCTCGCGCACTGGAAGGCGTGGTCAAGCTGAAACGCCACGCGCGGCAGGTAGCCTGCGTCCTCAAGCAGCGTGAACAGTGGGAAGAAAATCGCCATCGGCGGCAGCATGACCGAGACCACGGTTGCCAGCACGCGCCACAGCCCGTCGGTCAGCATCGAGACGAAAAACGGCGGCAGTCCCAGCTTCGCAAGCGCGCCCGCAAACGGCGTGCCGAGTGCCAGAAGATGCGTGCTCAGCCACTCGCTCGGCACGTTTGCGCCGAATAGAGTGATGTAAAACACGCCTGCGAGCAGCAAAAGCATGAGCGGCACGCCGAACCTCCGGCTGAGGATCACATCGTCCGCTCGGTCATCCCGCGCGCAGGCGCATTCCGGCTGTCTGACGCACGTCAGCGCGATCTCCTCCGCGCGGAGTGCCGCCGCTGCGGTTGCAATATCGTCCCTCTGTTCCTCCGTCAAATCCTCGTCCATCGCCGGATAGCGGATGGCGGTCGGGTGCGTTTCATTTTCGCCTGCCGCCGCTCGGCGTATCGCGGCTTCAAGCTCGGGCAGACCCTTTCCCTGCCGTGCGGCGCACGGTATCACCGGTATGCCAAGCTCCCGCTCGAGCGCGGCAGCATCAATCTCAATGCCCTTTTTTGCGGCTTCATCCATGAGATTCAGGCACAGAATGGCGTTTTTCTGTACCTCCAGTACCTGCAAAGCAAGGATGAGGCTGCGCTCCAGACAGCCCGCGTCCGCCACGAGCACCACCGCGCACGCCTGACCCGAAACCAGAAATTCCCGCGCGGCACGCTCCTCCTCCGAGTGCGCCCGCAGCGAATAAGTACCCGGCAGGTCGGTCAGCGTCAGTCCGCCGCCGCGCAGCCTGCCCTCGGCGCACGCGACTGTTTTTCCGCTCCAGTTGCCGGTGTGCTGACGGCTGCCGGTCAGGGCGTTGAACACGGTCGATTTGCCGACGTTCGGGTTGCCTGCCAGCGCCACGGTGCGCCTCATGGCTGCACCTCGATTTGAGCGGCATCGCATTTACGCAGGGCAACCACCGCGCCGCGTATCCGGTACGCGATTGGGTCGCCCGAAAGCGCACGCCGCACACAGGTAACGCGCGTGCCCGGCACTAACCCTAAATCCTGCACGCGCCGCCGCATGCCGCCGCTGAGGTGCAGCGCCGCAACCCGCGCCTGCTGTCCGTCCCGCAGCGCCGACAGCGAAATATTTGCCGAATCTGCCATCCAATCAGCCCCTTATCCATAATTTCTGTTTACAGACTATGCACTTTTGCGAAATTTGGTGCTACTCTGCCCTGCCTGCACATATAGTAAGGCAGACCCCAAAGGAGGCTCGGCTGCATATGAAAACAAGCGAATCCTATCTGCCCGAGGGCAGCTACATGGTACGGCCTGCGGTCCGGCAGGCATTTTCGACACTCGGCGCGCTGCGGCAGGCGCAGGACGAGGGACGCATTCTGGAAGCCGTCGCACAGCGGTGCACCGCCGCGCACGACCTGCTGTTCGACCTCGGCATCGCACAGGGCATCCTGCCGCGCGTGTCCTGCGCGCTCGGCGTGGCGGAGGGCGACACGCGCGAGATTGCCATCCTGTCGCGTGTAGGCAAGCCCACCTGCTTCGTCGTCACCGATATCGACGAGAGCACGGACCCGCCCACGGCGTGGCTGTCGCGCACCATCGTTCAGCAGAAGGCGCAGGACCGGCTGCTCGATTCCCTCCGTCCGGGTGACGTGATTCCGGCGCGTGTGACGCATCTGGAGCCGTTCGGTGCATTCGTGGACGCAGGCTGCGGCGTGCCGTCGCTCATCGGCATCGAAAATCTGTCCGTGTCGCGCATCTGCCACCCGAGCGACCGATTGACCGTCGGGCAGTCCATTTTAGCCGCTGTCCGCACCGTGGAGCCGGAAAACCGGCGAATTTCACTCACCCACCGTGAGCTGCTCGGCACCTGGGCGCAGAACGCGGCGCTGTTCTCCGTCGGTGAGACCGTGCGCGGCGTTGTCCGCTCCATCGAGCCGTACGGCGTGTTCATCGAGCTTACGCCCAACCTGTCCGGCCTTGCGGAGCCGCGCGCAGACCTGCGGCCCGGCATGGCGGTATCCGTGTACATCAAGTCCATCCTGCCGCAGCGGATGAAGGTAAAGCTGACCATCATCGACGTTCTTGCGCCGTATGATGCACCGACACCGCCACGGTATTTCATCACCGAAGGACACATTGATGAATGGACCTATACGCCGGTTGGGTGCGATAAAAAGCCGGTTAAAACCGTTTTCGAGTGAACAGCAAAAAAATGGAGAATGAAACCGTCACGTTCATTCTCCATTTTCCATTATTTCTGATTTTTCACTCTATCCCAGTACGCTTTCGCGGCCTGTTCGGTCTTATTCGGGCCGTATTCGTAGTATTGTGCGCCGCGCAGCTCCTCGGGCAGATACTCCTGCTGCACCCAATGGTTGGGGTACATATGCGGATACTGATACGTCAGTCCGCGGCCTAATTTCTTTGCGCCGCCGTAATGCGCATCCTTAAGGTGCGCCGGAATATCGCCTGCCCTGCCCGCCCGAATGTCGGCAATGGCGGCATCAATACCATTGATGGCGCTGTTGGATTTGGGCGCGGTCGCCATCAAAATGATCGCTTCCGCGAGCGGAATCCGCGCCTCGGGCAATCCCAGCTGGAACGCGCTGTCCACGCACGCCTTGACGATGGCGGCGCACTGCGGGTACGCCAAACCGATATCCTCGCTTGCAATAACGAGCATGCGCCGCGCCGCGGAGATCATATCGCCTGCCTCGAGCAGCCGCGCGAGATAATGCAGGGCGGCATCCGGGTCGGAGCCGCGCACGGACTTCTGCAGCGCCGAGAGGATGTCGTAATGGCTGTCACCGTCGCGGTCGTAGCGCATATTCGACCGCTGCGCCGCCTGCTGCGCGTCCGCGAGCGTGATGCCGTCCGCCCCCGCACCGGAGACAAGCAGCTCGACCGCGCCGAGCGCCTTGCGTACATCGCCGCCGACTGCCTGCGCGATGTAATCCGCCACACCGTCCTCGACCGGCTTTGCATCCTCGCCCATCGCAAGCTTCAACGCACGTTCCACTGCCCGGCGCATATCGGCAGCCTCGACCGGCTTGAACTCGAATACCGTGCAGCGGCTTAAAATCGCGTTGTAGATGTAAAAATACGGGTTTTCCGTTGTGGATGCGATGAGCGTGATCTTGCCGGTTTCGATGAATTCAAGCAGGCTCTGCTGCTGCTTTTTGTTGAAATACTGGATCTCATCGAGGTACACGAGCGCACCGTTCGGCGCAAGAAAGGTGTCCAGCTCGTCGATGATCGCCTTGATGTCGGCAATGCCCGCTGTGGTGGCGTTTAAGTGGTACAGCTTGCGGTCGGTCTGCTGCGCGATGATGGACGCGACCGTGGTCTTGCCCACACCGGACGGCCCGTAAAATATCAGGTTCGGGATGCTGCCGCTTTCAATGACGCGGCGCAAAAGGCCGTTTTCGCCCAGTAGATGCCGCTGCCCGACCACATCGTCCAAAGTCTTCGGACGGATTTTGTCTGCTAAAGGTTGGTACATAATTTCACCTTAACCATTTTTTTCGTAGGGCGTGACAAGGTGAATTGCCCTGCAGGGCAAGAGATGGTCCTCTGGAGGACGACCTCGGCACGCCGTTGTAAACCATCTGCATACCGTTCAATGCGGCGCGCCGAGTCGTCGCGCCCTACGATTATCGTTCATATGTTATGAATTATATCATAAATTTTCGTTATCGACAAACCCTCTTGACTTTATCACTTTATTATGATAAACTATCCCCATCAAAGAAAACGAACACAGGAGGTCTCCCCATGGACAAGCCTTTTCTCGATAAGCTGCGCAAGATCGACCCGTATGTGCCGGGCGAGCAGCCGAAAACCGACAATATCATCAAGCTGAACGCCAACGAGAACCCGTACCCGCCCGCGCCGTCCGTGACCGAGGTTCTGCGCACGTTTGACGCCGCAAAACTCGCAATTTACCCGGATGCGAACGCAAAAGCACTCAAAACCGCTATCGCAGAGCGGTTTGACCTGCAGCCGTCGCAGGTATTCCTCGGCAACGGCTCGGATGATGTGCTCGCGCTGGCGTTCCAGTCGTTTTTCTGCTCGGACAAGCCCATTCTCTATCCGGACATCACCTACTCGTTCTATCCGGTGTGGTGCGATCTGTTCCGCATTCCGTACGAAAACATGCCGCTTGACGAGGATTTCTGCGTCAATGTGCGTGATTACGACAAGCCGAACGGCGGTATCGTGCTGCCGAACCCGAACGCGCCGACCGGCCGCGGCGTAACGCTCGAGTTCCTCGAGGACCTGCTGCAGCACAATCAGGACTGCGTTGTCATCATCGACGAGGCGTATGTGGACTTCGGCGCGCAGAGCGCGGTTCCGCTGCTCGGCAAGTACGAAAACCTGCTCATCGTGCAGACGACAAGCAAGTCGCGCTCGCTCGCGGGCATGCGCATCGGCTACGCGCTCGGCTCGGAGACGCTGATTTCCACGCTCGAGGCGGTTAAAAACTCGTACAACTCTTACACGATGGACGCCATCGCACTTGCCGTTGGTGAGGCATCCATCCGCGACGAGGATTACTTCCAGCAGACCTGCCGTAAGGTCAGCACCACCCGCGACCGCTCGGCGGAGGCGCTGCGCGCGCTCGGCTTTACCGTGCTGCCGTCGCTGACAAACTTCCTGTTTGTCACCCACCCGGAGAAGAAAGCGCCGGATATCTTCGCCGCCCTGCGCGAAAAGGGTATCTTTATCCGCTATTTCAAGCTGCCGCGCATTGATAATTACCTGCGTATCACCGTCGGCACGGATGAGCAGATGGATAAGCTTATCGCCGCGCTGAAAGAGATTCTGTAAGAAAAAACCCTCTCAAACAAGCAATGTCAGTAAGTTAAGCTGACATTACTCTATGAGAGGGATTTTTTCTGTTTACTTCTGCGGAATGGTATACTGCCTTGCCCGTTCGCTGTCCGCGACACCCTTAGTTGTCGGATCGTTGACGGCGTTCCACACGCTCGACAGCACAAGGAACAGGCAATACGGATTGCGCACCGCATTGCAGAGCAGCGCGCCGACACTCTCCCAGGTGGTGAGGTCAGCGGCGGTCAGACCGGCATACGCCAGCACCGCAGCGAACGCGCTCACAACAATCTGCACCCAGAATACCGGATTCCTAAGCCGCACCTTCCAGTTCACTCGACTTCCTCCTTTTCCAAATCACTGATGCGGTGGTTAGCCACGCGGACACGCTCGTCCAGCAGCGCGACCTGCTGCTCCAGCCTGAAGGTTCGGGTGATGAGGTTATTGTGCTTTTCGACCTTTTTTTCAAGCTGTTCGATGCGGTAATTGACCAGCTTGCCGGAGACGATAATGCCGCCGGCCGTGCCCGCCAGCGTCCCCAGCAGACTCAGTCCCGCAATGATGATCTCAGCTGACACGTTTTCACCTCCTTGCTTTGCATAAGTGCCTGCACCCATACGCCGTTCAGAGGGGAAAATTGACCACGAATGGTCAACTCGGTCGAAAACGATTCCTATTTTCTTTTATTTTTCTTTGAGCGCACCCTTTTTGATGTTCGCCTGCAGAATGTTGTCCGTCAGCTCATACAGGTACGCCGAGCCTTTCTCCGTGCGGCTCTGGCGGCCGTAGACCTGCTTGGCGGTCACATCGTGGTCGGCCCAGTCGCTGCCGCCGTTGCTGTTGTTGAGCAGAAGCGGCTGCAGATTGTCCATCGCGTGGGCAAAGTGCGCCTCGGCGGTCTCATCGGCCTCAAATTCGTCAAAAACAGCCATCAGTTCGCGCTTCTGGTCGTCCGGCAGGAGCGAATAAATGCGCTGCTTTGCCGCGTCCTCGCGCGCCTTCTGCGTCTGCAGACCGTCGGTGTCGTAGGCGTAGGTGTCACCTGCGTCAATCTCCACCACATCGTGCAGCAGGCACATGAGCATGACCCGCGCCACATCCACCGGCTCGTTGGAATATTCCTGCAGCAGATACGCCATGATGGCCATGTGCCATGCGTGCTCGGCGTCATTCTCGCGGCGGCCGTGGCCGGAGAGATGCGTCTGCCGGAAAATGTTCTTCTCCTTGTCGATCTCAAGAATGAAATTCAACTGTTTCTGCAGCCGTTCGTCCATAAATCCATCTTCCTTTCGATATGAAAAAACGGGTACAGCCTGCGCCATACCCGCCGAATTATTTATCTTTGAGGAGCGTGTTCAGCTCTTCCATAAAGGTGTTGATGTCCTTAAACTGGCGGTAGACCGAGGCAAACCGCACATACGCGACCTCATCAACCTTACGCAGCTGCTCCATGACAAGCTCACCGATGACCTTGCTGGAAACCTCGCTTTCGAGCGAGCTGAACAGCTTCTGCTCGACGTGATCGACGATCTGTTCCAGCTGCATCAGCGAAACCGGGCGTTTCTCGCACGCCTTCACCAGACCGTTGAGCAGCTTCTGGCGGTCGTACGCCTGCCGGGTGCCATCGCGCTTGATCAGCATAAGCGGCATGCGCTCCACCGTCTCGTAGGTGGTAAAGCGTTTTCCGCAGTGGAGACATTCACGCCGGCGGCGGATGCTGGTACCCTCGTCCGTCGGACGGGAGTCCACGACCTTGCTGTCTTCAAAGCTGCAAAATGGGCACTTCATCGTACTTCCCCCTTGTGAACACCGCTTCACGCGCGTGGTTTGTTATCTGTCTGCTGTTATTATACTACGTGGGGTGCTGTTAAGTCAATTTTTTATTGTGATAAAGCGGCACCTTTTCCTGCACTGCCCTCCGGACGCAAAAAAGGCACCCGAACGGGTGCCTTTTCGATAGTCGTTAGATCTTGCGGCGGCGGCGGAACTTCTTACGGAAGAAGCCCCACAGACCGGTAGACAGCATAACGGACGACCAGCCGCCGGCCAGGATACCGACGATCAGCGGCAGGGTGAACTGCTTGAGCGACGGAACACCGAGGATGTATACCATGCCGATGGTGAACAGCGTGGTAAGCGTGGTGTTGATGGTACGGCCCATGGTCTGCCAGATGCTCTTCTCGCCGATGACCTCAAACGGCTCCTTGCGCGCGGTGCGCAGGTTCTCACGAACGCGGTCGAATACGATGATGGACGCGTTGATCGAGTAGCCGAGGATGGTCAGTGCAGCAGCAATGAAGTTGCTGTCGAGCGGAATCTGCAGCAGAACGTAAACGCTCAGCATAACGAGCAGGTCGTGAACCAGGCAGCAGATCGCAGCCAGACCACTGGTCAGCTCGAAGCGGAAGGTGATGTACAACAGCATCAGCAGGATTGCAAGGATCGAGCAGAGGAATGCCGAACGCTGCAGGTCGCTGCCGACAGAAGCGGATACGTCGTTGTTGTTGAGGATATCGGTATCGGCAAGGCTGTACTTCTCCAGCATCTTGTCGATCACGGCAGCACGCTGCTCGGAATCGATCGAGGTGGAGCGGATCAGCACGTCCTCGTTGCCGTCACCGGAGGAGGTTACAGAGGATGCGTCCACACCGGTTGCGTCCTTGAACAGATCGCTGACCTCGGTCTGGATATCCTGCGTAACTGCGGTATGCATGTTGAACTCCATCTCGGTACCGCCGGCAAAGTCGATGCTCAGGTTGAACAGGTTCTTGCCGAACGGCAGCAGAATCAGCGCAACAAGGCCGGTTACGATCAGTACGACAGAGATACCGCTGAAGATCTTGAAGTTCTTGAGGATCGGGAAATGCTTCTTCTCTTCCTTGCGCTCGCGCAGGCCGTAAGCCTTCGGATTGCGGATGTGGAAATCCACCATGCGTCTGAGCAGGAAGTGCGTGATGGTCAGCGCGGTGAACATCGAAACGATAACACCAATGCCCAGCGTGGTAGCGAAACCGACGATCGTGCCGGTGCCAAGGAAGAACAGCACGCCACACGCGATCAGGGTGGTGATGTTGGAGTCCAGAATTGCGGTGAACGCACGCTTGAAGCCGGAGTCAATGGCGCTCTTGACGGTCTTGCCGGCAGCCATTTCCTCCTTGATGCGCTCGAAGATAATGACGTTTGCGTCAACCGCCATACCGATGGACAGGATAATACCTGCAATGCCCGGCAGGGACAGGTTTACGCGGATCAGGCTGAACAGCAGCGCCTCGATAACCATGTAGAAGCACAGAGCGAAGCAGGAAACAACGCCCGGAATGCGGTACATGATGATCATGAACAGCATAACGAGTACCAGACCGATCAGGCCTGCCTTCAGGCTGGAGCTCATCGCGTCAGCGCCGAGCTGCGGGCCGACAGAGCGAAGCTCTACCTGCTTGAGCGAGAACGGAATCTGACCTGCGTTGATGAGGTTTGCCAGCTCGGTCGCGCTGTCGCGGGTGAAGTTGCCGGTGATAACACAGCTGTCGTTGTCGATCTTCTCGGAAACAGACGGATACGAGATGATCTGTTTATCCATCATGATGTACAGAATGTTGGTGCCGTCCGTGCGGGCAGCAACGGAGCCGGTCGCCTCAGCGAACTTCTTCCGGCCCTCGCTGGTGAACTGCACTTCAACGTAGTGCTGATCGGACATGCCGTTCGTCGGGTTGCCGTAGCCGTAGGACGCCTTCTTGATGTCCGAGCCGGACAGCCACTCCTTGCCGTCGGCATCGAGGAAGGTCAGCTGAGCGGTGGTGCCCAGGGTCTGTACGGCCTCCTCCGGGTTGGTGATCTGCGGGATCTCAACCGTTACGCGGTTCTCGCCGCTGAGGGATACGGTAGCCTCGGTAAAGCCCTTGTCGGTCAGACGCTGACGAATGACCTTCTGTACCGAGTTCATGTCGTCGGACAGGTTGTTGGTGTCGTAGCCGTCCGGGATTTCGGCCTCGTATACGATACGGGAGCCGCCGACCAGATCCAGACCCAGACGGATACCATTGTCGGTATCGAGTACGCTCGGGATGATGGCCTTCAGACCGGAGTCTGTCGTGTCTGCGGAATCGGTCGAAGCCGAGTCAGCAGAGGTGTCAGCAGACGCATCCGTGCTGTCTGCCTTGTTGTCCGCCGTGTCTGCGCTGTTGTCGGTAGACGAGGTGTCGCTCGTATCCGTCGCAGACGTGTCGGACGTTGCCGTGTTCCGGAACGGCATGGTCCAGCCGCCCGGAATGTACACTCCTGTTACCGCCGTCACGCCGAGGAAAATGATGATCAGCATGACCGCGATAAAGGAAGTTACACTCTTTTTCACTTGCAAGTGCCTCCTTTATTTTTTTGTTACACAACTGATTTAGTATACAGCATAATAGCCAAAAAGTCAATCATTCTGCACATATTGTATAACAATTCCGCGCCTGTGGCGCGTGTGCAATAGAATATCCCGCTGCGCGGGATATTCATAAAAACCGTGGGGCATGTACCTGTGCAGCGCGGCTTTTTAATGCCGCGCAAGGTTAGCACCGGTTTTTATACCGGTAAGCATATTTATGTGCCGCGTGCGACGCGCAAATATGCGCCCGGGATGTATCCGCGCCATGTGCGGTACATCCTATCTCGTTTCAGACTGTGATCTGAAACGAATCAAAGGTTGATCTCTACCTTTACGTCCTCACCGGTGAGGTACGGCGCGATCGCCGGACGAACACACTCGCTCAGGAACTCGTCTACCTGAGACGGGCAGCGGCCGATGTAAGCGGACGGGTCGAGGTGCTCGAGGATCTGCTCACGGGTCATGCCGAACATCGGGTCGCCGGCGATGCGGTCAACCATATCGTTCTCCAGACCCTCCTCCTTGATGCGCTTGCCCGCAGCCATGGAGTGCTCGCGGATGCGCTCGTGCAGGTCCTGACGGTTGCCGCCGCGCTTTACGGCGTCCATCATGATGTTCTCGGTTGCCATAAACGGCAGCTCGTTCATAACGTGCGCCTCGATGACCTTGGGGTAAACGACCAGACCGGAAACGACGTTGATCATGATGTTGAGGATTGCGTCAACGGCAAGGAATGCCTCCGGCACGGAAATGCGCTTGTTCGCAGAGTCGTCGAGCGTGCGCTCGAACCACTGGGTAGCCGAGGTGAACGCCGGGTTCAGGCTGTCGCAGATGACGTAGCGCGCCAGTGCGCAGATACGCTCGGAACGCATCGGGTTGCGCTTGTACGGCATGGCGGACGAGCCGATCTGGTTCTTCTCGAACGGCTCCTCTACTTCCTTGAGGTGCTGCAGCAGACGCAGGTCGGTTGCGAACTTGGAAGCGGATTCTGCGATACCGGCGAGCGTTGCGAGCGTCTGCGCGTCGATCTTGCGGGAGTAGGTCTGGCCGGAGACCGGAACCACGCCTGCAAAGCCGAAATCATCGGCAATGCGCTTCTCAAGCTCCTTAACCTTGCTCTCGTCGCCGTCAAACAGCTCCATGAAGGACGCCTGCGTGCCGGTCGTGCCCTTGCTGCCGAGCATGCGCAGGTTTTCGATGCGGTATTCTACCTCGTTCAAATCCATCAGCAGCTCGTTCATCCACAGGGTAGCGCGCTTGCCGACCGTGGTCAGCTGTGCCGGCTGGAAGTGGGTGAAGCCGAGGGTCGGCTGGGACTTGTGTGCATCCGCGAACTGCGCCAGCTTGTCCAGTACGGTCGCCAGCTTTTTGCGAACCAGCAGCAGACCCTCGCGGATCTGGATGATGTCGGTATTGTCACCGACATACGCGCTGGTAGCGCCGAGGTGGATAATGCCGGCCGCCTTGGGAGCCGCCTTGCCGAAGGTGTAAACGTGCGCCATAACGTCATGGCGTACCTCCTTCTCGCGCTGACGGGCCACATCGTAGTCGATGTCGGTCAGGTGCGCGGCCATCTCGTCCACCTGCTCCTGCGTGATCGGCAGACCGAGCGCCAGCTCCGCCTTAGCCAGCGACAGCCACAGCCGACGCCAGGTGGAGAACTTCATATCCGAGGAGAAGGTGTAGAGCATCTCCTTGGAAGCGTAGCGCGAAGAAAGCGGGCTTTCGTACACGTTGTTCATGTTATTCGTCCTTTCCGGTGTGTATTTTATCCAAATTATAACGAAATAACGGACTTGGATGGTATCTAATCTTCCATAACAGTCCGATTTTAGTTTAACACTTTGCACCGGTCATTTCAAGCAAAACCGACCGATTTTGCGCTATCTTGTAGCAATAAACAAAGTTTGCAGCGGTTTCGCCGTTAGATTTTGCGTCCTCCCCTTTTTCCTGCACCGCCTGCGCGGTTCAAGTGCCCCAGAGGTTCGGTGCAGAAACCAAAAAGCAGCACCCTTTTCAGAGTGCTGCTCGGAATTACGAATGCTTACGCGTTCTTAATAAACGCCTCGAGGCGGTCGAGACCCTTGTCAATCTCGGTGAGCGAGGTCGCATAGCTCCAGCGGACGAAGCCCGGCGCGGCAAATGCGGTGCACGGAACGGTCGCAACCAGACCCTTCTCAAGGAACAGCTGCGCGAAGTCCTCGGCGCTCTCGATGACCTTGCCGTACATGGTCTTGCCGAGGAAGCCCTTCATGTTCATCATAACATAGAACGCGCCCTCCGGCTTGATGCAGGAAACGCCCTCGATCTTGTTCATGCGCTCTACCAGATGGTCGCGGCGCTGCTCGAACGCCTGCTTCATCACCTGCATATCCTCCTGCGGGCCGGTCAGCGCGGTGATGGCCGCCTGCTGGGAAATGGTGGACGGTGCAGAGGTGGAGTGGCTCAGGTAGTTCGCCATCACCTTGGCCAGCTGCGGATTGGACGCGCTGTAGCCGATACGCCAGCCGGTCATCGCGTAGCTCTTGGACACGCCGTTGACCAGAATGGTGCGCTCCTTCACGTCCTCGCCCAGAGAAGCGAAGGACACAAACTCGTTGTTATCGTATACGAGGTTGCAGTAAATTTCATCCGCGATAACGTAGATGTTATGGCGGCAGCAAACCTCAGCGATCGCCTCCAGCTCGGCCTTGGTGTATACCATGCCGGTCGGGTTGGACGGAGAGTTCAGCATGAACACCTTGGTCTTGTCGGTAATGGCGGCATCCAGCTGCTCTGCGGTGATCTTGAAGTGCGCCTCCTCGGTTGCGGCTACGATGACCGGGATTGCACCTGCCTGCTTTACCATCTCGGAGTAGCTTACCCAGTACGGAGCCGCGATAACGACCTCATCACCCGGGTTGCACAGCGTCATCAGCGCAATATAAACCGAGTGCTTTGCACCCGAAGCCACAACGATCTGCGTCGGCTCGTAGTCCAGACCACAGTCCTCCTTCAGACGGTAGCAGGCTGCTTTGCGCAGGTCCATCAGACCGGCTGCCGGCGTGTACTTGGTCTGGTTGTTCTCAATGGCCTCGATACCGGCCTGCTTGATGTGCTCCGGCGTCGGAAAATCCGGCTCACCGGCACCAAAGCCGACAACGTCCTTGCCCTCTGCCTTCATCTGCTTGAACAGCGAATCAATGGCCAGCGTCGTGGACGCCTGCACACCTGCTGCAATCTTGGAAATCGGCTTCAATGCCATGCTCAGCACTCCCTTATATCTCTCATCAGTTATCATGTGTTTTTATTATATGCCTGCGAACTTATTTTTGCAAGTCCTGACTTAATAAATTGCAAAATCGACACAATAAAAAAACCCGCCGATATTGGCGGGTCAGGTGTGGAATTTTCACAAAACACGGTCGCGCGAGAAGATAATCAGAGCCGTTCCCCGTTCAATCGTGACGGCAAAGCGGCTGTTCGGTTTTGCCTCGTTCGAGGTGGAGATCATGCCGACACGGGTAACCGTGCCGTTCGTTAATTCATATTTTGCATTCTCGATGGTCACGCCCTCGAGCACCGCGTCCATCGGCACGACCGAGAAGTAGGTAAACGTCTCCGGCATGATGAATTCCTGCCGTCCGCCCTGATGCAGCTCAACGCGGTTGTACGGATCGAGGATGGTCAGGTGGCCGCCGAGCGTTTTTGCTTCCTCAAGCAGCGAGAGATTTGCCAGCATATGGTCGATGCGCCCGCCGGTCGCACACACGAGCGTCGCCTCGCGGCAGCCGCGGCGGAACACCTCCCGCAGACAGCTCTGCGAGTCCGTGTCGTCCTTCTCAGGTCTCAGCAGGATCACATCGTCTCCCTCTACCTCGGTCATGGAATCCCGGTCGGAGATCATGAAATCCGGGTGCAGACCGAGCGCCCGCGCGTGCCGCAGGCCGCCGTCCGCACACGCAACGAGCGCGTCCGGATGCTCGCGCAGAAACGCGCGGATGTAACCGTAATCGGTTTCCGGTGCAGCCGCAAAAATCAGCGCGTGCCGCCCTTGGTAAGTTCCCATTCCTTCAGATCCTTTACACTTTCATACAGCTTTACATAGCTTTCATGACGGGTTTTCGCAATTTCTCCGTTTTCCACCGCCGCAAGGATGGCACAGCCCTTCTCCTTGACATGCGCACAGCCGGTGAATCTGCACTGCCCGATGTACGGCTCGAACTCCGGAAATGCGTACTGCAGATCCTCGGCCAGCACCAAATCCATCTGCTCGGTCTCAAACGAGGAGAAGCCGGGCGTGTCCGCGATATAGCCGCCGCCTTCGATCGGGTGCAGCTCCACATGACGGGTGGTGTGCTTGCCGCGGCCGATCTTATCCGAAATCGCACCGACCTCGGCGCCGAACGAGCTGTCCAGCCGGTTGAGTACGCTCGACTTGCCGACACCCGAGTTGCCCGCAAACGCGCTCACCCTGCCGCGGATGCGCTCGCGCAGTGCGTCAATGCCTTCGCCGGTGTGCGCGCTCACGCGCAGCACCTCGATGCCGCTTTTGCGGTAGGTTTCATACAGCTCGTCACCCGGATTCGCGTCCGTCTTGTTGATGACGACCAGTGCGTCCATGTTCTTGTGCACCGCGATCGCCGTTACCTTGTCGATCAGGAACGGGTCGGTCACCGGCGGTGCCGCGCTCGCCACGGCAACGACCAGATCCAGATTCGCCACAGCCGGCCGGATCAGGCTGTTCTTGCGCGGCGCGATCGTCTGCAGATAGCCGGTGCCGTCCTCCGGCTGGATTTCCAGCGTTACCCGGTCCCCGACAATAGGCTTGCCCACGGTCTTGCGGAACCGTCCGCGTGCTTTGCATTCAATGAGGCCTTCGGCGGTATCCACATAGTAGAAACCGCCGATGCCCTTCAGAATGATCCCTTCGATCAAACTTAATTCCTCCGTTTTTAACTGAATGTGTACGTCTGCGAGGTAGTCGAACCGTCCACGCTGACCGTAACATCATGGTCGCCCACCGAGCCGCTCACCGAGATGGACGTGCTGCCGCCGCTCGTGCTGCAGGTGTCGTCATACTGGATCACGCCGTCCACATAGATGATAACATGCGCGGTATCCGTGTTGTCCGGCAGCGAAACCGGAATGGTCGCACTGCCGAGGCTCGGCGTATCGTCGTAGTCGCCATCGCCGTTGTCCTGACCGCCGGAATTGCCGCCGCTGTTATCCGGCGAGTTATTGTTCGATGTGCTCTTGCCCTTGGAGATCTGGATGTTGACCGTGCTGCCCTTGGTCACCTCAGCACCGGCATCCTGCGACTGCCATACGACCGACCCCGCTTCCGCAGAGCTGTCCACTTTGTCTACCGAGCCGATCTTCAAGCCCTTTGCCTCCAGCGCCGCACGCGCTCCGTCCTCGGTCATGCCGAGCAGACCGGGCACAGCAACGTTTTCGTTATCGTCCTTCTGCTTGCCCTTGCTGATATAGACGGTCAGCGTCGCGCCCTTTTCCAGCTCGGTACCCGCCTCCGGGTCGGTGCGGATGACCTTGCCTTCCTCCACGTCGTCGCTGTATTCCTCAACGACCTCGCACTTGATGTCGTGCGATGCCAGCGCCGCCTGTACATAATCGAGCGTCTTGCCGGTAAAGTCGATCACCTTGTAGGTATCCTTGACGTTTTCGCCGCCCGAGGACACCGTTACCGTGATGATCGTACCCTTGGTTGCCTTTTTCTTACCGTCGGCGTTCGGGTCCTGCTCGAGTATCTCACCGACCGGACGGTCGGATTCCTGCCGTTCGGTCGCTTCCTTTACCGTGAAGTTGTCGGTTATATCCGGGTCGGCCAGTACTTCGTCGATATTGCGTCCGAGGAGGTCGGGCACGATAATCTTCTCCGACTTGTCGCCGCTGCCGGTGATCACCAGAATGCCGACCAGCAGCAGACTGATCACCGCGATCACGCCGACCGCCATGCCGACCGCCATGCCGGGCCGCTCGGCCAGCTTTTCAAAAAAGCCGTCCGGCTCATCCTGCTCCTTTTTGCGGAAACCGGTGCGGGTGCGGGTCCGGGTCTGCGTGCGTGTGCGGGTGCGCGGCGCAGCTGCGCCCTCAACGGAAGCGGCTTCATGCTCTGCCGCACTGCGGCGCGCCGCACGCTGGATGTCCGCGCCGATGATCTGCGTCTCGCCCGAGTTATCCTCGCTTGCCACATAGTGGAAGCGTGCATTCGGGTCCGAGCGGAGCACCTCCATGTCCTCGTACATCTTTTCCGCAGATTCATACCGGCGGCTGATGTGCGCACTCATGGCGTGCATGACAATGTCGTCCATGCCCTTTGGAATGCCCGGCACAAACGCACTCGGGATGATCGGTACCTCATTGATGTGCTGCATAACGATCTGGAGCGCGGTTTCGCCCTCAAACGGCAGCTTGCCGGTCAGCATTTCGTACATCATCACGCCGAGCGAGTACAGGTCGGTGCGGTAATCGATCTTGCTGCCCTTGGCCTGCTCCGGCGAGATATAGTGCACCGAGCCGATGGCCTCCTGCACCACGCGGGTCTCCTGCGCGGCAGCGAACGAGGCAATGCCGAAATCGGTCAGCTTTGCCGTACCGTCCCGCAGAATGATAACGTTCTGCGGCTTAACGTCCTGATGGATGATGCCGCGCGAGTGTGCGTGCATGAGTGCGCGGGCAACCTGCTCAGCGAAGAAAATGGTCTCCTCCCACGACAGATGTCCCTTGCGCTGCAGATACTGCTTGAGGGTGATGCCCTCGATCAGCTCCATAACGATATAATCCGTGCCGTCCTCGCTGCCGACGTCGAACACGGAAACAATATTGTGGTGGCTCAGCTTGGCAACGGCGCGCGACTCAATGGAGAACCGCTTGCGGATATCCGGGTCCTCCGCGAACTCCTTTTTGAGCACCTTGAGTGCCACATCGCGCCCGAGAATAGTATCCCGCGCCCGGTAAACGACCGCCATGCCGCCGACGCCGACGATTTCTTCAATCTGATAGCGTCCGCCGAGCATACTGCCGATATATTTATCCATAATCCGTCACACTCCCTGCTTTTTGCCGAGGGTGAACAGCGCAACGGTGATGTTGTCGCGGCCGCCGCCGTCAAGCGCCAGCTGCAGCAGCGCGTCACCGGCCAGCTCGAGCGTCGGCGCGTTTGCCAGCACCTCCGCGATCCGGCTGTCCTCCGCCATGCCGGTCAGACCGTCCGAGCAGAGCAGCAGCATGTCCTTTTCGTTCAGGCGCACTTCAAACAGGTCGCCTTCGACATACGGCTCCACGCCTACCGCACGGGTGATGAGGTTTTTCTGCGGATGGGTGCGCGCATCCGCCTCGGTGATCTTGCCGCGGCGGCGCATTTCCTCCACATAGGAGTGGTCCTCGCTGATCTGGTGCATGGCTTCGCCGTCAAAGCGGTACGCGCGGCTGTCGCCCACGTTGATAACGGTCGCGCAGTCGCCCTGAATGAGCGCGGCAACCAGGGTCGTGCCCATGCCGCGGAACTCCGGCTGCCTGCCCGCCAGAGAGAAAACCGTCTCGTTCGCCTGCTTGAGCGCCTGCGTCAGCAGGTTCTGCCGAGCCGTTTCGTCCAGTGTGCCGCTTAAAGCGTCACCCGCGGACTCGATAAAGCTCTGCGCGGCAAAGCGGCTGGCTACGTTGCCCGCATTTGCACCGCCCATGCCGTCGCACACGACGAGGAGCGCGGTCCGGTTGTCCTCCCGCGCTTCGATCTGAAAAATATCCTGATTGGTCGGGCGCACCCGTCCCTTATCGGTCAAGCCGAAATATTCCATTTCACAACCTCCTTCGATTGTGTTTATATGTGAGAATATTCAAGTTAATCACGAGAACTGCTCTTTCCGTCCTCCTTCAGCTGCCGCTGACGGAGCTGACCGCAGGCCGCATCAATATCCGGACCCAGCTTGCGCCTTACGGTCGCGGTAACGCCGCGCTTCTCGAGCGCCTGCTGGAACCTGCGGACGGTTTCCGGCCTGGACGGCTTCAGCGGACTTTCCGCAACCTCATTCAGCGGAATGAGGTTGACGTGCGCCGGTCTTCCTTTCAGCAGCTTCGCCAGCAGGTCGGCCTGCCACGGGCGGTCGGTCTTGTCGCGCGCCATCATGTACTCATAGGAAATGCGCCGTCCGGTGGTGTCGAAATAGTACCGGCACGCCTTCATCAGGCGCTCGACCGGATACGCATCGTTCACCGGCATGATGGACGAGCGTGTTTCGTCATCCGGCGCGTGCAGCGACACAGACAGCGTGATCTGCAGCTTTTCCCGTGCTAACATCTCTATTCTATCAGCAATTCCGCTGGTTGACAAGGAGATATGGCGCTGTCCGATGTTGATTCCCTCCGGGCAGCTCACCAGATGCAGAAACTTGAGCACGTTGTCGTAGTTATCGAGCGGCTCGCCGGTGCCCATCAGCACAATGTTGGAGACCTTTTCGCCGCTGTCCTTCTGCATGAACAGGATTTCGTCCAGAATCTCGCCTGCGGACAGACTGCGCGTGCGTCCGTTCAGACCGGAGGCACAGAACTTGCAGCCCATCCGGCAGCCGACCTGCGTCGAAACGCAGACCGACACGCCATGCTCATAGTGCATCAATACGGACTCCACGCAGTTGCCGTCCCGCAGACGCCATAAGTATTTCACCGTGCCGTCCACGCGGCTCACCTGCTTGCGGGCGACCTCCGGTACGGTCAGCAGGAAATTTTCCGCTAAACGCGCCCGTAAGTCCTTGGATAAGTTGGACATCTCTTCAAAGGACTCCACACCCTCGTGAAGCCATTTGAAGATCTGTCCCGCACGGAACGGCTTTTCGCCCATTTCCTTCAAAGCGCTTTTCAGTTCATCTATTGTAAGGGATTTGATTTCGATCATGTGTCTCTCCTTCAAATCTTCTCTCTCGTTTTCCTGTAGGGCGGGCGCCCCGCCCTACGATTCCACTATCACTTCCGGTGCATTTTCGCAATAAAGAATCCATCCGTATTGTGAACGGGCGGCAGCAGCGTCACCATACCGTCTGTCCTCTCTCCGCAGACCGGATGCGTCCACGAAACCGCTTCAAACTCCGGGTTTTCGGTGAGAAACGCGCGGACAACGTCCTCGTTTTCCCGCTGCAGGATGGTACAGGTCGAGTAGACGAGCGTGCCGCCCTTCTTTACATACTGTGCACAGTTTGCAAGGATTCTCGCCTGAATCTCCGGCAAAGTCCGGATTTCGTCCGGATTCTTGAACCGGATTTCGGGTTTCTTGCGGATAATGCCCAGTCCCGAGCAGGGCACGTCGCACAGCACAACGTCCGCGCTGTCCTTCCACTCCTCGCGGCAGACCGAGGCGTCCTGCAGCTCGGTGCGGATATTCGGCAGTCCGAGGCGGGCTGCGCCGTCGCGGATGCGTTTCAGCTTGTGCTCGTAAATGTCGCACGAGGTGACGCTGCCTTTCCCCTGCATTTTTTCAGCCATGGCAAAGCTCTTGCCACCGGGCGCCGCACAGCAGTCGAGCACGGTGCTGCCCGGTTTCGGGTCAGCGACCGCCGCCGCGAGTGCGCTTGCCGCGTCCTGCACGGTCACACGGCCCTCGATAAACGCCGGAAGCGCGGCTGCGTCTCCGCCGCTGCACAGCAGGATTTCCGGGAATGCCTCGTGCGGCTGCACGGTCAGTCCGGCGGCTTCAAGTTCCTCTTTTGCCTGCTCCGGCGTATTCTTCATCGTGTTCACGCGCACCGAAATCGGCGCGTCCGCGTTATCCGCCTGACAGATTTTCTGCGTCAGCTTCTGGCCGTACTGCTCGGAAAGCAGGCGCACGAGCCACTCCGGATGGCTGTACTGCAGCGCGTAGTAGCTTTCCTTATCCGGGCAGTTCAGGCGCGGCAAAGAGCCGTTTTGGACCGCATTTGCGGCATTTCTCAGCACCGCATTGGCAAAGGCGACCGTGCGGTCATTTGCATGGCAGTAGTGCTTGACCAGCGCGACCGTCTCGGCAACCGCCGCATGCGCGGGAATCTTATCCATCAAGATCAGCTGATACAGACCCATCCGCAGGCACGCCAGCACGCGCGGCGCGATCTTTTTCAGCCGCACGCTTGAGAAGTGCCGCAGGTACCAGTCCAGTAAAATTTGGTTCTGCACCGTGCCGTAGGTCAGCCGCGAGGCCAGCGCCGCGTCGCGGCTGTCCAGTCCCGCGCGGGATAAATAGTGGTGCAGCGCACCGTCCGACCAGGCGGCCTCCTCTGCCATGGAAAACAGCGAAAATGCCGCCACCTCACGCGGTGTTGTGGGACGTTTATCTATCATTGCGGTCTCTTCCTCCAAAAATCAGCACCAGACGCAGCAGCTGTGCCAGCGAGGTCGCCAGTGCGGCAACATAGGTCAGCGCCGCCGCCGTGAGCGTCTTTTTCGCCATCGGGTACTCGTCTGCGGTCAGCAGGCCGTTCTGCTGAATGGTCTGCAGGGCGCGGCGGGATGCGTCCAGCTCCACCGGCAGGGTCACCAGCTGAAACAGCGTGGAAAGACCGAACGCCGCAATGCCGATCGTGACGAGCGTGCTCGTGTTAAGGAGCAGGCCGAGGATCAGCAGCGGCATCGCCGCCATCGAGCCGAACTGCGTCAGCGGGATGATCGCCGCGCGCAGCTTGATCGGCGCATAGCCGATGGCGTACTGCACCGCGTGCCCTGCCTCGTGCGCGGCAACGCCGATGGACGCCACCGACGTGGACGAGTACACCGCACTCGACAGCCGAATGACATTGCTTCTCGGGTCAAAATGGTCGGTCAGCTTGCCGGAAACGTACTCGATCCGCACACCGGAAACGCCGTTGTACCGCAGGACAGCCTCCGCCGCCTGTGCGCCGGTCAGTCCCCACAGATTTTGCACCCGCGAGTAGCGGTTAAACGTGCTGTTTACCTTGTTCTGCGCCCAGAATGCAAATAAAACGCACGGCAGAACCAGTACGATGTAGTACATGTCAATGCCGTAGTAGTAACCATGATAAGGCATAAGAAAACCTCCATACCGGAGCGGAGAATTGAAGATTGGAACTTACGTCCTCTCCGTTCTTCACTCCTCACGCTTTTTCATTCGTCTCCCAGCTTAGTGCCGACTTCGATTGCGTGCCCACGCAGAAAGTCCGTAGCCTTCATGCGTTTGCCGCCGACCAGCTGAATCTCGGTCAGTTTGAGCGCGCCCTCTCCGCACGCCACGGTCAGACCCTTTTTCGGGTCGGACTCGAGCACCGTGCCCGGCTCGCCATTGCCGTTTGCCTTTTCGGCGGCAAACACCTTCAGTCTTTCACCGGAAAGCGTGGTCAGCGCGATCGGCCACGGATTCAGTCCGCGAATCAGGCAGTCGATCTCGTGCGCCGATTTGCTCCAGTCGATCACCGCCATCTGCTTATCCAGCATATGGGCGTAGCAGCTCTGTGCATCGTCCTGCGGACGCGGCGTGATCTCATCTAATTTGACGAGCGTTTGGGTCAAAAGTTCCGCACCAGACTGTGCCAGACGGTCAAAAAGTTCGCCTGCGGTCTCCTTCTCGCCAACCTTGGTCTCATAGGTGAGCAGCATATCGCCGGTGTCCAGACCCTCCGCCATCTGCATGGTGGTAACGCCTGCCATTTCATCGCCCGCGATAACCGCCCACTGAATCGGAGCGGCGCCGCGCCAGCGCGGCAGCAGCGAGCCGTGCACGTTGATGCAGCCGTGCGGCGGGATATCGAGTACCGCCTTGGGCAGCAGCTTGCCGTATGCCACTACGATGATAACCTCAGGTGCAAGCTCGCGCAGACGCGCCTGCTCGTCCTCATTTTTGAGGGTATTCGGCTGGAAAACCGGAATATCATGCTCGAGTGCGAGCGTTTTCACCGGCGGTGCAGTGAGAATCTGCTTGCGGCCCTGCGGCTTATCCGGCTGGGTGTACACGGCGCAGACGTCATGTCCGGCATCGATGAGCGCCTGCAGGCTCGGCACGGCGAAGTCCGGCGTGCCCATGAATACGATACGCATTATTCCTCGTCACCACCCTGCATTGCCTCCGGGTCGATATACTCCTCGACCTTCTCGGTGAACAGATGGCCGTCCAGATGCTCGGTCTCGTGGCAGAAGCACTGCGCTACAATGCCCTCGCCTTCGCGCTCGAACCAGTTGCCAAAACGGTCCTGTGCGCGAATCTTCGCCCAGGTCGGACGGGTCACATAGCCGTAAACGCCCGGCACGGACAGGCAGCCCTCGACAACGCGCTCGGAGCCTTTCTGCTCGATGACTTCCGGGTTTACCAGCTCGACCATCTCCTCCGGCTCCTTGTTCACATCCAGCAGCACGACAACGCGGCGCAGAATGCCGACCTGCGGTGCCGCCAGACCAACGCCGCCGGAGTTTTCGAGCGTCTCGCGCATATCGTCGATCAGCGTATGCAGACGGTCGTCAAACTTCTCTACCTTGCGGCTGTGCTTGAGCAGCTGCTCGTCGCCCTCGGTCAAAATCTTTCTCAGTGCCATTGTTTTATTCCTCCACTTGATTCAGCTTATCCATGTATTTTTGTAAACATTCCTGTATATTTTTCTCATTGAGTGCCGGAAACGGCATCACCGGCTGCGGTTTTCCGCTGCCGATATGCTTTTCCAGCCATGCCACATCGTGCCAGCCGTCAAACTTCCAGCCGGAGTCGTGCCACACGCCTGCGTCCTCGAAACCCAGTCTGCGCTGCATGCGAATGCTTTTTTCGTTCGGCAGGGTCACGCAGCTGTACAGGTGGCGCAGCCCCTGCAGCTCGAGCAGGTCGATCAGGCACGCCAGCACGGTCGTGCCCACACCATGTCCGTGGGTGCCCTGTGCCAGATAGATGGACAGCTCCGCATCCCAGTCGTATGCCGCACGCTCACGAATGCGGTGCGCGTAGGCGTAACCCATGATAACGCCGTCACATTCGCAGACGAGATACGGAAACGCCGCCGCGGTTTCGCGGATACGGCCCGCAAACGCCTCAGCCGTCGGCACATCATATTCAAACGTGATGGTTGTATTCGTTATGTAAGGCTCGTAAATCTTCAAAAGCGATTCTGCATCGTTTTCTGTTGCCTTGCGAATGACAAATTTGCTCATTGAATTAACCTTCTTTGCCGGGGTCTCAAGTACTGCTACATTTCATTATTGGAATCCGCGAACACAGTAACGCCCCGGTTTTTACCGTCCTGCATAAACTCCCGCAGCACGCCCGAGATAAGTTTGCGCCATCTTGCACAGTCCCTCGCGCGGATGGTGAGGTGGTAGCGATACCGTCCCATCACCTTGACCATCTGCGCCGCAGCGGGGCCGAGCACGGGTGCTTTCACATCGGCAAACTGCCCTTCCATCAGGCTCTGCAGGCGTGTTTTGAGCGCGAGCAGACTGCTGAGCACCTGCTGCTCCAGTTCACCGACGGCGGTTATCATGGTGATGTCGCACACGGGCGGGCACCGAAGCGCTTCGCGCGTCTGCATTTCGCTCTCGTAGAACGCCTCGTAGTCCTGCCGCGCAGCGGTCAGGATGACCGGATGCAGCGGACTGTACGTCTGGATCACGGCGCGGCCGGTGTCAAATCGCCGTCCGGCGCGGCCAACCACCTGCGTGATGAGCGAAAACGTGCGCTCATGTGCGCGGTAGTCCTGCGCATACAGGCTCTGATCCGCGTCCAGCACACCGACCAGCGTGACGTTCTCAAAATCCAGTCCCTTGGTCACCATCTGGGTGCCGATAAGGATATCAGCTTCGCCTTTGCCGAATTTATTCAGCAGGCGTTCGTGTGCGCCCTTGGCGGTCATGGTGTCCGCATCCATGCGGAGCACCCGTGCGGACGGAAACCGCTCGTGCAGCTCCTCCTCCAGCTTCTGCGTGCCGGGCGTTTCGGTGAACAAGCTCGTGCTGCCGCAAACCGGGCACTTGCCGGTTATCTTGACAGATGCGCCGCAGTAGTGGCACATCGCGCGGCCGGACACCGAATGGTAGGTCATGGTGGTCGAGCAGGACGGGCACTCGGGCACCCAGCCGCACACGCCGCAGCCGATCACACGGCTGTTTCCGCGCCGGTTGAGGAACAGGATGGCCTGCTTGCCCTTTTCGAGCGTGCTGATCAGTTCGCGCTCGAGGTCAGGTCCGATGATGCCGCTCCGCCCCTCGCGTACCAGACCGCGCATGTCCGAGATGATGACCTCGGGCAGTCCGGCACCCAGAAACCGCTCTGTGAGCGCGAAAACCGGGTATTTTCCCTGTTTTGCGCCGTAATACGTCTCGACCGACGGCGTTGCCGAGCCGAGCACGAGCAGCGCGTCCGTCTGTGCCGCACGGTACTTTGCCACATCCCGC
Organism: Butyricicoccus sp. AF18-9LB; assembly: GCF_027684505.1. Classification (NCBI taxonomy): domain Bacteria; kingdom Bacillati; phylum Bacillota; class Clostridia; order Eubacteriales; family Butyricicoccaceae; genus Butyricicoccus; species Butyricicoccus sp. AF18-9LB. Next base: position 41,428 of record NZ_JAQCWA010000010.1, on the reverse strand, counting down.
GCATGGTAGCGCGGCGACTGCTCCGAGCGGTACGCCGCGTCCTGCTCCTCGTCGATGATGATAACGCCGAGATTTTTCGCGGGCGCGAACACCGCCGAGCGTGTGCCGATAACCACCCTTGCTCTGCCGGTTTTTATCTTCTTGAAGCTGTCATACCGCTCACCGGCGGACAGCGCCGAGTGCAGAACCGCGACTTCTTCGCCAAACCGGGCGGCAAACTGCCGCAGAAGCTGCGGTGTCAGTCCGATCTCGGGCACGAGCACAATGGCGCTTTTGCCCTGCTCGAGCGCGTGCGCGATCAGCTGCAGGTACACCTGCGTCTTGCCGCTGCCGGTCACGCCGAACAGAAGCGCCGCACGCGGTGCGTTTTCGTCCATCAGCGCCGCCATGCCGTCATACGCCTGCTGCTGCGCCGCCGAAAGCACCGGAGCCGCGGTGCGCGGCACCTCGGAAAAGTCCGGTGCGCGCAGCACTTCCTCGTATTCCGCGCGGAGGATGCCCTTTTTCGTCATGTCGCGCAGCGCGGCGTCGCTCACGCCGGTCATGTAGACAATTTCCTTCTGGCTCATCGCACCGCCGTCCGACAGCAGCGACACCACGTCCATCCGCGCCGGACTGCGGCGGCTGATATGCGACATGGCTTCACTTGCTTCCATGTCCAGACGGAGTATTTTTTCGGTCTTATCACCGGTTTTCTGCGCCGTATTGCTGTGGTAGATGAGGATTCCCTCGCCTGCCAGCGCGTCCAGTGTCTGTCCCGCGCCTTTGCCGAGCCGTTCGCGTATCTCGCTCACCGAGAGCGTCTGTCCCGGCTGCTCAAACAGCGCCAACACCTGACCGGCTTCGCCGTCCCGCTCCCGCAGAGCCGCCAAATCCGCGTCCGGCGCAAGCGTGTACGTCTCGTTGCGCTTGAACCACAATCCGGCGGGCAGCATGGCGTGTACACAGTCGAAGTAGGTGCAGTACAATCTTTCCCGCATCCACGCCGCGAGTCTCAGCTGCTCGGCGGTCAGAATCGGCGTTTCGTCCAGCACCTCCACGATGGGCTTGAGCTTGAACTCGCCCGCATCCTCGCGGAAGGCGAGCACCACCGCTTCCGCCCGTTTATTGCCAAAGCCGAACGGCACGAGAACACGGGTGCCGATCTGCACCTGTTCCCGCAGCTCGTCCGGCACACGGTAAGAATATAGCTTGTCGATGGCATAGGTTGCCGCATCCACGGCGGCCGCACAGATTTTTTCCGCCAAGGAACACACCAACCTTTCGTTTTGGGACGCGCACTGCGCGTCCCTACAATAATTTAACATTCTGCACACGGTATAACATCATATAACCATGTGATAATACACCGTAGGGCGGGGTGCCCTACGGAACAGATTTTAACCCTGCATCGAGAGAAGTCTATCGAGAATCAGGTCCGCCAGATCTTCCTTACTCATCATCGGCGGGGTCTCTCTGTGTCCGTCCTTGAACAGCAAGGTAGCCACATTGGTATCCGTACCGAAGCCCGCGCCCTTATCGCGCAGCGAATTCGCCACGAGCATATCGCAGTTCTTGCGGCGCAGCTTGCTCTCGGCATTGTCCAGAAGGTTCTGCGTTTCCATCGCAAAGCCGCACAGCAGCTGTCCCGGCTTTTTATCCTTGCCGAGTGCGGCGAGAATATCCGGATTGCGGGTCAGTTCGATATTCATCTCGCCGTCACCCTTTTTGAGCTTTTCATCCGCTGTCTGCGCCGGACGGTAATCACCGACGGCGGCAGCCTTGATGATGAAATCCTGCTCGGGTGCGCGGCTCGTCACCGCGTCGTACATATCCCGCGCGGAAACAATATCCACACGCGTGACACCGTGCGGCGTATCGAGTGCGGTCGGTCCGGAAACGAGCGTTGCGTCAGCGCCGCGCATGGCTGCGCGGGCCGCGATCGCGTAGCCCATTTTGCCGGTGGAGTGGTTGGACAGGAACCGAACCGGGTCCATGGCCTCCTGTGTCGGACCGGCGGTGACAAGAACGTGCCTGCCTGCCAGATCCTGCTCGGTCAGCGCCTTTTCAATGCCCCAGAGGAGCGTCGGCGTGTCCGGCAGCTTGCCGCGTCCGCTGTCGCCGCAGGCGAGGTGGCCTGCGTCCGGCTCGATGATGTGGAAGCCGCGCTTTCTCAGCGCAGCGAGGTTCTCCTGCGTCACCGGATTGTCATACATGCCGGTGTTCATCGCGGGAGCGACAACGACCGGCGCCTTGGTGGCAAGCAGCGTGGTCGTCACCATGTCGTCCGCGATACCGTGCGCCGCCTTGGCGATGACGTTGGCGGTTGCCGGTGCGATAACAAACACGTCAGCGGCCTTCGCGAGCGAAATGTGCTCCACCTCCCACGGAAAGCTGCGGTCGAACGTATCCACGACCGCGCGATTGCCGGACAGTGTTTCAAACGTCATCGGCGCGATAAACTGAGTCGCGGACTCGGTCATCAGCACATGGACAGTCGCGCCGTTCTGGTGCAGCTTGCTGGTGAGATCGGCAGCTTTATAAGCCGCAATGCCGCCCGTCACGCACAGAACGACCGTTTTCCCTGCAAAACGCATGGCTTAGAGGTCCTCCTCCGGAATGTCGCCGTCGCTCAGAGAGCCGTCGTCAAACTCGTTCAGGCGGCGCACCTCGTCCGCGTTCTCATCCTTGTCCTCGTCATCCTCGGAGTCGGTGTGCTCCTCGTCCTCATCCAGATCAAGGGTGTCGTCCACGTCAACCATAGCGGCTGCAATGGCATTGTTCTGCGGAATGGCAGTCTCCACACGCGGACCCGGACGGTAAACGATCTTGCCGGCTGCGATCTCATCGAGCGCCAGCTTAACAGCCTTGTCCGGCAGCGGCTCGCCCTTTTCCTCCGACTCATCGGCAATATCGCGGGCACGCTGTGCTGCCAGGTTTACCAGCAGATAGCGGTTGCCTACTCGTTTCATCAGTTCCTGCATAGAAGGGTTCAGCATAGTAATCAGTTCTCCTTATTTACCAGATATAGTTTTATTTTATGAAAGTTTCTGTTTATATACTGTCGCTTATCGACGCTTGGCGAGAATGCCGTGCAATTCTTCAACCGCACGCTCCACCGTGTCGTTTACGACGACGTAATCGAATTTATCCTGCTGCGCGAGTTCGCCCTTCGCCGTTTCCAGACGCTTCTGCACCTTGGCTTCGTCCTCGGTGCCGCGTCCGCGCAGACGGTTCGCGAGTTCCTCGAACGACGGCGGCGCAATGAACACCATCACGGCATCCGGACGCTTTTCATGCACCTGCATCGCACCCTGCACCTCGATCTCGAGGATAACATCGCAGCCTTCCTCCAGCTTTTCGTTCACCGGAGCCTCCAGCGTGCCGTAGTAGTTATCAACGTACTTCGCGTGCTCGAGGAACGCATTAGCGGCGATCTTCGCCTCAAAGTCCTCTTTCGTGAGGAAATAATACTGTACGCCGTCCTTTTCGCCCGGACGCGGCGCACGGGTCGTCGCGGAGATCGAGAAGAACAGCTTCTCGTCCTCGCTCAGCAGCCTGGACAGCACGGTGCCCTTGCCTGCACCGGACGGTCCGGTGAATACATACAACGTTCCCTTACGCATCTTCTGGTTCTCCTTCCTCGGTCTCGCCCGCAAAACGAGCCGCAACGGTCTCCGGCTGCAGGGCGCTGAGCACCACATGGTCGCTGTCCATGATGAGCACGGCGCGGGTGCGTCTGCCGTAGGTGCCGTCCACGACCATGCCGCGGTCGCGGGCCTCCTGCACGGTACGCTTGACCGGCGCGGATTCCGGGCTGACAATGGCGATCAGCCGCGACGAAGCGACCATATTGCCAAATCCGATATTGATGAGCTTCATCGCTGACCTCACTCCTCGATATACTGTAAATTACTCGATATTCTGAATCTGTTCGCGGATCTTCTCAATTTCGCTCTTGATATTGACCACGATCTGCGCCATGGACACATCGTTTGCCTTGGAGCCGATGGTATTGGTCTCGCGGTTCATTTCCTGCACAAGGAAATCCAGCTTGCGGCCGACCGGCTTGACCTCATTCAGCATGCCGTCCAGCTGCTGCAGATGGCTGCGCAGACGCACGGTCTCCTCGTCCACGGCGGTCTTGTCCGCGTAGATGGCCGCCTCGGTGACGATGCGGGTCTCGTCGATGGACGTATCCGCCAGCACCTCCTTCATGCGGGCGAGCAGCTTCTCGCGGTACTCGCGCACGCGCTCCGGCGAGCGGACCTCCACCTCACCGACCATGCGCTCGATCTCGGACGCACGGTTTCGCACATCCTCAGCCAGTTTAGCACCCTCGCGGGTACGCATTTCGTCGAAATTGTCGCAGGCTTCGCCAAAGACGGACAGCACATCGCGGGTCATCTCGTCCGCGTCCTGCTCGATGCGCTCGGAGCCGAGCACGTCCGGCAGCTTCGCCAGACTCATCACGCTCACGTCGTCGCGCAGACCGTACTTGTCGGCCAGCTCATGCAGCGCCGCCAGATAGTGCTCCGCGACCGCATGGTTCACCGTAACCGCAATGTCGCCGCCCTCCTGCGTCTCCACGCCGATGTAAACCTCAACCTTGCCGCGTGCAATACGCGCCGCGGCGGCCTTTTTTACGGCATCATCCAGAAAGCCGTACTGACGCGGAGCCTTTACCGTGCAGTCCAGATAACGGTGATTGACCGCACGCAGCTCTGCTGTGATGGTTCTGCCGTGCAGCTCCTGCTTGGCACGTCCGTAGCCGGTCATACTCTTCATAGATATCTCTTTCCCTTCTTATTCGGGCGGCAGGGTGCGGCGCAGCAGCGCGATCACCTTTGACAACCCGATATCATATACAATAAAGCCGATATTTGCCGCGATCCACAGTCCGGCGAGCCGAAAAATACCCGGCATCTGCACCTGCGGAAACAGACCGCAGCTTACCAGAACAGCCGCGAGCACCAGCACAATGTTAAAATACGCCAGCTTGCCGCTCAGCTGCGTGAAGACCGGCAGACGGCACTCGATCAGATATTTCACGATCGGGTACAGGCCGAACAGCAGCACATAGGCCGCCGCGATCAGCTTGCGCGGTGTCAGCAGCAGTCCCAGTACCGAGGTGACGAGGTACAGCAGCACAGCCGTTTTTACGTTCGCGCGGCGCAGCAGCGGTATCGCTGAGGCCGCACCTGCTATCAGGCAGGCCGCCGGTCCGATCTGCGGCATCACACCGCCGAAATACAGCCACGCCGTGGCCGCCGCTGCCAGAAGTCCGCCGCGGGCGATCTCGCGCGTGCTCATATCAGCAGCCGCCTCCGCCGCAGCACATGTTCAGGCAGCAGTTGCAGATGAGCGTCTGCACACAGCAGTCGCACATGCTTGTCTCCTGCATGGGCCGGTAGCCGCCGTAGCCGCCGGACAGATGGAGGTTCTGCAGCGCGTGCTGATACTCCGCGTTGTTCGGGTCCATCTGACACGCCTGCGTGTACGCGCGGGCGGCCTCATCGTACCAGCCCTTGCGGTAGTATACCGTGCCGGTCAGATAGAACCACTCCGCATCCCGTCCTGCAGCACGCTGCAGCAGCGCCTCTGCCATGCCGAGGTTGCCCTGATTGATGGCCTGCCGCACCTGACTGTACAGCGCGGCATTCGCACCGGTGTAGGTGCGCTGCTGATAGCCGCCGTACTGCTGACCGTTGTATGCGCCGCCATAGCTCTGCTGCTGTCCGCTGCTGCCTCCCGCCGGATTCCTGCGTTCGTTCATGATCATGTCGTACGCTTCGTTGATCTCCTTCATGCGGGTTTCGGCCAAATCTGCCAGCGGATTGTTTACATAGTTATCCGGATGATACTTGCGCGCCAGCTCACGGTACGCGCGCTTGACGTCATCATCACTTGTTTGCGGTGTTACACCGAGCACTTTATAGGGATCCATGTTTGCCCCTTCCTTCGTTTGTCTGGTAGGTGCCGTTCAGTACCTGTCGGGTGACGGTCGGCATACCAAGAAAAATGATATTGCGGATCAGGTCCGCATCTCTCCGGGGACTCAGCAGGTCAAACGCCATGCAGATATCCGCCAGTGAGCGTTCGAGCGTGCGCTCGAGCGGTTCCCTTACCGCAGAGATGTCCGGCGTTTGCAGCTCGTACCGCAGAACGACCGGATTGTAGCTGTTCTCTTCCATATCCTTTTGGATGTCCTGCACCGCATCGACAAGGTAGATCCACCTGCCGATCTGATAGAACATCTGGTGCAGAATACGCTCGCGGGTGTCTCCGGTGCGCGGCACAACGGCAGCCGTCATGCGCGAGGACGTATCCGCCGCACGGTCCATGGACGGGCAGCGTTCCGCCTCCAGACAGCGCAGATCCTCGAGTGCCTGCCGGATCTCCTCGTCCGCTTCGGGCATGCGTGCGCGCGCCTTCTCGTAGCCGCGGCGGCCAAGGCGGCACAGCAGCGCCGCAAGCGCGCGTTTCGCGCCCTTTTCGTCCGCCAGATCATCCTGAAACTTGTGATAGGTCAGCAGGATGCTCGCGTCCGCCGCCAGACGAAGTGCATCGTCTGTCTCGGCACAGCTTTTCCGCCGAAACGGAGAAGCGTCGCATCGTTTTCTGCACGGCGGAGCAGTCTCCGCCTCCTCACTTCCTGCAACAAGTGCAAAAAACGTCATATCGTAGCTTAAAAACAAGGTGTAAAATCTGCCGTATTCTGCGCGGATCGTGTGGCATAAGCCGCAGTAAACCTGCTGAAAACGGTCAGCCTCCTTCACCCGCAGCTCGGCCTTCACCGGACGGATAAAGCCAAACATCGCATAGCCCTTTCCCGCCGTGCGGTGTGCACGGACTTTCGTATTCAATCTATTTTACCGAACTTTTGCGTATCTGACAAGGGCGAACACAGAAAATTGGCGAAAATTCATAAAAAATTAAAACTGCCTGTCGTGAAACCACGGTTTCACCGACTCTATTCCACATCAAAGCCGCTCGGTGATGGCAAACGGCGCTTCATTTCTGAGCTTCAGCTTATGGCTGTACCACATCGCCGCCAGAATGCCGCCGACGAACAGCACGCCGCCGATGAGCGCGGACAGTCCGCCGCCAAGTTTCATTCCTGCGCCGACGCCGTAGCCGACAAAAAACAGCACGAGCGGCAGCAGATACACGAGCACGGCAAAGCCGAGCACCTGCTTGGTCTCGCCCTCGAGCAGCACGCGGTCGCCGACGGACGCATGCGCGTGATTGCGCGCGGTAACGTAAAGCGTCTGGGTTTCCAGACCGCCGCAGCCGCCGCACTTGGCACAGTCGTGGCCGCACGCCGAGCGGCGCGTTACCTCGACCTCTGCCAGGCCGTTCGGCAGCAGCTTTTTGATGGTTCCCTGTTGGGTCACGTTGAAATCTTCCTCTCTATTATTCAAAACCAGTTGCAGTAATGGGAAATTGAGAATGGAGAATTGAAAATTATGGTCATGCACAAAGCACATTCATTCTCCATTTTCCATTTTCAATCTGCAAACTCTTCCATAATCCGAAATGCCGCTCTGATTCCGTCCACGGCGGCGGACATAATGCCGCCCGCGTATCCGGCGCCTTCGCCGCACGGAATAATGCCGCTGCAGCCGAGTCCGAACAGGTCCTCGCCGCGCGTCATGCGCACCGGAGACGAGGTCCGCGTTTCCGGACCGGTCAGCAGCGCGTCCGCCGTGTCATAGCCGCGAATTTTACGGCCGAAATACGGCAGGCTGTCCCGCAGCATGGTCTGCGCGAAGTCCGGCAGGCAGGCTGCCGCCTCTCCAAGCTCCACGCCGATGGGATAGCTGGGCTTGACCGCACCGAGTTTTCGGGTCGGCTTGCCGTTCAGAAAATCCCCGACCTTCTGGCACGGCGCGCGGTACGAGCCGGTCTGCGTGTACGCCGCGTGCTCGATCCGGCGCTGCAGCGCCACGCCGCCGAACGGTGTTCCGTCGTCGTAGTCCTTCGGGTCAACCGACACGGCAAGCGCCGCGTTGGCGTTTTTGCCGTCGCGCGCATGATAGCTCATGCCGTTGGTGACGACCGTGTTCTCCTCGCTCTGTGCCGCAACGACCACGCCGCCCGGGCACATGCAGAAGGAATAGCACGCGCGTCCGTCGGCTCTGCGCGAGAGATTGTACTCCGCAGGCGGCAGCATGGGATGTCCCGCCGCCTTTCCGTACAGAGCACGGTCGATCTCGGTCTGCAGGTGCTCGATGCGCACGCCCACCGAGAACGCCTTCGGCTCAAAGTACACGCCGTTTCCGTGCAGCGCGGCAAAGGTGTCGCGCGCCGAGTGACCGATGGCCAGCACCGCCCGCTCGCAGGCGATGTCCTGCCCGTCCGCCTCGACGGCGCAGAGCGCACCGTTTTTGACCGAAACGCCGGTCAGCGGCGTGCGGAAGCGCACTTCACCGCCGTTTTTGATGATCTCACGGCGCATTTCACGAACTACATTCTTGAGGATATCCGTGCCGACGTGCGGCTTCGCCTTTTTGACGATATCCGCCGGAGCACCGTGCGCGGCAAGGATTTCCAGCACATTGTCGCACAGCGGATCACCGATGCGCGTGGTCAGCTTGCCGTCCGAGTAAGCGCCGGCGCCGCCTTCGCCGAACTGGATATTGCAGTCGGTATCGAGCGCACCGCCCTTCCAGAACGCGTCCACGACCTTGTCACGCTCGTCCAGATCTCCGCCGCGCTCGAGCACGAGCGGACGGTAGCCGTGCTTTGCCAGCACATAGGCGGCGAACAGTCCCGCAGGGCCGAGACCGACCACCACCGGACGGTGCTCGAGCCGCTTTTCGCCGTGCGGAATGATGATTTTCGTATTGGGTTTATAACGCACGAAGGGCATTTGCAGTTTTTCCGCAAATGCCTTTTCGTCGAACGGCGCGTCCAGACGCACCGAATATACCCGGCTGATCTGTCCGCGCCGCGCGTCAATGCTGACGCGGCAGACCGCCGCTTGTATGTCGTTTGCCGTGAGACCGGTCAGCCGGCGTGCCTCCGCAACGGCGGCCTGCTCCGGCAGATCAAACGGCAGACGGATGCCGGTTACCATCAGGCTCACTGGCTGTCACCGCCCTTTCTTGTACGGTGCACGGTCGGCTCTGCGGCCGTGCTGTCCGTATCGTCTGTGCTGTCTGTCTTATCCGAGGTGATCGTCTCATCCGACACATGCGGGTCGGTGATCTCAATCTCGACCTCGATATCCTCCTCGACGAGCGTTACGCCGCTCGGCAGACCGACGGTCGTAGCTACGCCCTTGACCTTGTGCCTGCCGACGCCGAGCGATACCGAATCGTAGGTCAGACCGATGGACAGGTTATTCACATCGACCTTCTGCAGCTGGCTTTCACTGCCGCGCAGCTCCATCTCGACCGACTTGGTGAGGATAGCGACCTTGTACGGCGTATTCTCCTGCGCGGTGTCGTTCCACGCGAACTTAGATACCTGCACCTTGCGGGTTGCAATACCGTCCACCGAGATGGTGACGTTTGCCGTTTCCGGCTGACCGCTGACGAGCGAAACGCCGCTCGGCAGCTTATCCTTGATGGACATGGAGATCGGCGTGCCCGTGTGGACGCTGCCGAGGTCGATCTCACCGAGGTTGATTTCCTTGATGTCGCTCAGCACCGCCTGATCGCTCGCAATAACCTCTACGTTCTCCGGGTCGATGACGCACTGCACCTGATTCTGCGTCAGGCTGCCGCCGTCCTTGAGGGTAACGGTCAGCGGAATTTTGTTGACGCGGTAGATCGGAACCGAAACCTTGATCTTTTCGGTCTGGCTGGTGATATAGTTCGAGGTGAACGCCGCACCGTCCTGATCATACAGGGTTACCTTGCATTCGTAGTCGGCCAGCGAGGAATTGCGGCCGGTAACATCCACGGCTGCAACCGCCTTGGACACCTGCGCCAGATCGGTTGCCGGACCGAAAACGGTGACCTTTTTGGTGGCCGCGGTCGGCTTGCCTGCGCGGTAGCCGTCGCTCGGTGTGCCGGTCACATTGACCTCGATCGGAACATCCTTGCTCTCCACGCGGTCCACGCGGACGTGCACCTTGCCGGGATTGACATAGTTAGTCTCCACGCCGGACTTGCTGACCGACACGGTGACCGGAAGATCGTATTCATTCGCCTCGGTCAGACCCGAGATATCCACCGTTGCGGTGATCTGGCTGGCGCGGACCTCGCCGACGCTCTTGCTCTGACCGCGCAGGCTGACGGTGACCGTTGTGTTCTCGCCCTCGATGAGTTCCAGACCGGTCGATGCTTTCAGCTGCGACGCACCGATGACGCGCACCGGCACATCGTCAAAGCGCATGTTGCGCTCAGGATTGTCAATATCCATAACAACTGCCCACAGAACGATAGACAGCGCCAGCGACAGGAGCTTCAGCAGAAAATCCTGCTTTTTGATAAAATTCTTCTTCACTTGCCGGCACCTCCCTTCCACTTGTCGCGGATGGCGGCAATACGGCTTTTTTCGTTCCTGTTCCTGAGTTCATCGCCGAGCAGCTCGCTCTCGAGCATCTTCTGCAGAATTTCGGGCGACAGATGGCGCTTGAGCATGCCGCCGATGGCGACAGAGATCGCGCCGGTCTCCTCGGAGACAACGACGAGCACGCTGTCCGCGGTCTCGCTCATGCCGACAGCCGCGCGGTGGCGCGTGCCGAGGTCGCGCGACAGACCCTGATTGCCGGAAAGCGGCAGCACGCAGCCTGCAGCGCACACCCGTCCGGCACGGACGATCATGGCGCCGTCATGCAGTGGGCTGTTCTTGAAGAAAATGTTCTTGATGAGCTCGGCAGACGGTGCTGCGTCCACTCTCGTGCCGGTGGCGATGATCTCGCCGAGACGCTCCTTGCGCTCGAACACGATGAGCGCGCCGGTCTTGGTCCTGGACATATCCGCGCATGCAGAAACGGTTGCAACGATCATGCTCTCTACCACATTCGGGTCGGTATCCGGAATCAGCATGCGGCTGAGGTTGCCCTTGCCGATCTGCTCGAGCAGGCGGCGCAGCTCCGGCTGAAAAATGACCACAACGGCGAATACGCCGACGCTGAGCGCGTTGCGCAGCAGCCACGATATCATGGTCAGATGCAGGAAGCTGGCGAACAGCATGATAAGCACCAGAATAAGAATACCCTTGGCCAGTCGTGCGGCGCTGGTATCCTTCAGCAGCTTCATAACACGGTAAATGATATACGCCACGACGAGGATATCCACCACGTCGATCGGCGTCATTGTGCGGAATTGATCAAACGCACTGAAAAAAGAACTTATTATGGTCCGCCATGATAAATTCGGTGAGAATACATTTTGCAGCGCTCCCATTTTGTCACCTATCCTAACTTGCTCCTCATATTCGCGGGCATTTGCGGATGCACGCAGCAGATTGCACGCAAACACCATGTTTTACCTTACTTATACTACCACAAATCCGGCTTTCTGTATAGCGTGTTCACAGTTTTTTTACCAATCTGCAAACTTTGTCTGCGGCCTGCTCCAGCTGCCGCGCCGTCGAGTAGAACGACAGGGACAGCCGCACGGTTCCGGTGTCCTCCGTGCCCGCCGTCCGGTGCGCGAGCGGCGCACAGTGCAGCCCCGCCCGGGTGCACACGCCCTCGTCCGAGAGCATATCCGCGAGCACCTCACTCGGCGTGCTGGGAACACGGAAGGACAGCACGCCGGTCTGCTCCTTTCCGGCAAAGCACTCGATTTTGCTTTCGCGGGAGAGCGCACGGGCAAGCTCATGCACCAGCCGTCTCTCCTGCCCGGCAATGTGCGCCGGCGTGACCGCTCGGACAAAGGCGATGCCCGCCGCGAGTCCCGCGATGCCGGGCACATTCGGCGTGCCGCTCTCGAGCGCATCCGGCAGAAAATCCGGCTGGCGCATCTCCTCGGACAGACTGCCCGTTCCTCCGGTCAGCAGCGGCTTCGCGGCAATCCGGTCGTCGAGCGCCAGCAGAATGCCCGTGCCCATCGGTCCGTACAGCGCCTTGTGTCCGGGCATGCACACCGCCGCAAGACACGGATAGCGCTTTACGTCAATCTCTGCCACGCCCGCCGACTGCGACGCATCCAGGATGAGCGGCACGCCTGCCGCCGTCAGCAATTCCGCGATTTCGTCCAGCGGCGCAATGCTGCCGAACACGTTGGAAACGTGGCTGAGTATCATCAGGTCGGCGCCCTGCACAAGCGCCTGTTTCAGCGCGGAAATCATAGCCGCGCCGTCCCACAGCGGCGTATCCAACACGGTCGGCTCAATATTTCGAGCCGTCAGCGGCCGCATGACCGCATTGTGCTCATAACCGCTCACAATGACGCGGGAATCCAGTTTTACGAGCGCATTTATCGCAATATTCAGCGCATGCGTGGCGTTCAGCGTGAAAATGACACGCTCCGGCTCGCCCACGCCGAACAGCGCCGCTGCCTGCTCCCGGCAGGCGTACACCAGCTCTCCCGCTCGACCGGCTGCCGCGTAGCTGCCTCGTGCGTAGCCTGCCGCGCCGTACATCGCACGGCGAACTGCCTGCTCGACCGCCCGCGGCTTATACAAGGTGGTGGCAGCATTATCCAGATAGATCATGTCAGTCCTCCCGCAGCACACGGCACGGCGTCACACCAAGCTGACGCAGCCGATGCACGGCCCAGTCCGCCTGCTGCGCGCTCACGCGCACCGCCCATCCGCAGGATTCGGTTCGTTCGTGACGCGGCGGACGCACGACCTCTCCCGGTACACCCAACCGCGCCAAATGCCGCCGCAGGCCGATGGCCTCGGTCTGACTGCGGCAGATCAACAGCGCATAACCGCCCATAAGGGCACTCCTCCTTCCCAATTCTGAGAAACTAAGGCAATACCGCATAATTGAACAAAAGCGATTTGTGAGTAAATTTTGCGG
>NZ_JAQCWA010000010.1:0-28508 GCF_027684505.1 Butyricicoccus sp. AF18-9LB | reverse complement strand
GTGCGACCGGAGCCTGCACAAGGAACCGCGGCAGTGCGACCGGAGCCTGCACAAGGAGCCGCGGCAGCGCGACCGGAGCCTGCACAAGGAGCCGCATCTTTAATTGTGCGATGTTGCCCTAAGGTTTCTCCCCTCATACTATGTTGAAATGAGCAAAAAAGTGTGCTATGCTGATTAGGTTATAAACTACAATCCTGACTGGAGTTGAAAACAATGGAGCTTTCCGCCCTTTCCCTGCGTCTGCGCGCGCTTTCCGTGCTGCGCGGACTGCTTCCCCATCCGCTGATGCGCGCCTACGGCGACACGCTGACCGCGCTCGACGGCACAGCCGCCAACTTTGCCGACCGCTACGGCGCACTGTGCGCGACCCGCTTCTCCTGCGGCGATATCGCGCAGGCAGTGCTCGACGCCGTGCACTTTGACACCAACACCCTGACCGATACCATCAACGCACCGGAAGCGGCTGTGCTCAACGCCGCAACCCACGATCTGGACGTGCTGAACGCTCTGCTCGCGCTCGACGGCGAAGCCTTCAAGTCCGCAGCAGCGGACAAGTTCTACGAGCCTGCACTTGAGGATCTGCCGGACTTCGAAGCCGCGGACTCGCTTCCGTTCTCCACCGGTGCGGCTCTTGCCGATTACTACCGCGAGGAGGGCTACGGCTTCTTCGCACAGTCCTCTGCGTTTGCCATGCAGGACGACGGCTCGGCGACCCCGATCGTGCATCCGGACGCCATCCGTCTGCACGACCTGCCCGGCTACGAAATGCAGAAGCAGAAAATCCTCAAGAACACGCTTGCCTTTCTCGACGGACGCGACGCCAATAACATCCTGCTCTATGGCGACAAGGGCACCGGCAAGTCCTCGACCGTCAAGGCGGTTGCCAATGAGTACGCCGACCGCGGCCTGAAGATCATCGAGATGTCTCCGCGGCATATCACCAACTTCCCCAAGCTGTTCGAGCAGACCCTGCGTTCGCCGTTCCGCTTCATCGTGTTCCTCGATGACCTGACCTTCAGCAGCGAGGACGACAACTTTGCCGCGCTCAAGGCATTTATCGAGGGCGGTCTGGCCGGAAAGCCGTCCAATCTGGTCATTTACGCAACCTCCAATCGCCGTCATCTCATCCGCGAGAGCATGGCTGACCGTCAGGGCGATGAGGTGCGCGTACGTGATACCCTCGAGACCGTCACCTCGCTGTCCGACCGTTTCGGTCTGGAGATCACCTTCTCCGTGCCGGATAAGGACGAGTATCTGTACATCGTCGAGCAGCTGGCCAAGGAGAACGACCTGAACCTTGATATCGACGAGCTGCACCTGCTTGCAGAGCGCTTCGCGCTGCGCCGTAACGGACGTTCGCCGCGTACCGCAAGACAGTTTATCAGCCAGCAGCTGGCGGAGCAGTATGGCAAGTAATTGAAGATGAAAAATGGAGAATGATTTCATTTTTCATTCTGTGTGCAGAAAAGGCAGATTTTCGTTTGAAAATCTGCCTTTTGTTTTACCATTTACGATATTGATATTGTAGGGCGGGGTGGTTTTACACCGGTGCCTGTCGTTATATACGGCGGGATGAGGTTATTCCGCCCTACACGAAACCGCTCCATTTTCAATCCTCAATTATTTACCAGCCGAACGAACCAAACGGACTGGAGAACCGATAGCTGCCGTAGCCGTCATTCTGCTGCGAATTATCGCTCTGGCTGCTCTGGCGCTGCTGGGTCTGGGCATTCGGATCATCGCCCTCGAGGTCGTGCGAATCGGTCAGCGTGATGGTGATATTGAGCGTCTTGCCAGTCGAAATACGGTATACGCTCAGCGTCAGCTTGTCGCCGGCCTTCTTATCCTGCTTGAGTTCGTTTACCTTATCCATGTCCGGGGTCGGGGTACCGTCAACGGCGGTGATGACATCACCGACCTGCAGACCCTCACCGGCTGCCTTTGCGCGGGAATCAATGGAATATACCTGCACGCCGGACACCTTGCCGTCCGCGGACTCAACGTTCTGGCCGGTGATGCCGATGGACGGACGGCCGGAAACGTAACCGTTCTGAATCAGCTCATCAACAATATCCTTGGCGGTGTTGATCGGGATGGCAAAGCCCATGCCCTCAACAGTGGCGCTGCCGAACGCATTGCCGGACAGCTTAGCGGACGTGATGCCGACCACCTGACCGTACTTGTTGATGAGTGCGCCGCCGGAGTTGCCGTTGTTGATGGAAGCATCGGTCTGAATCAGCGTCATAACACGGTCATTGACGGTCAGATCGCGGTTGATAGCGGAAATACGGCCGCCGGTGATGGTGTTCGCAAACTGTACGCCGCCGGGAGAACCGATCGCGTAGGCATACTCGCCCGGCTCCAGCTCATCCGAGTCACCGAACTCTGCGGCGGTCAGGTCGCTTGTCGGCGTTACCTTGATGACCGCAAGGTCGGTCTGCTCATCCGTGCCGATGATCTCGGCATCGAGAGAGGTGTCGTCGCTCAGCTGTACGGAAACCGACTGCGCGCCGTCCACAACGTGGTTGTTGGTGATAATGTAGCCGTCCTTGCTCATGATGACGCCCGAGCCGCTGCCCGTGCCCTCCGAGGTGGTGGAGATAACCGATACGACCGACGGATTGACCTTTTTGTAGATATCCTCACCGGCCATGCCGTCCGCGGTGTCATAGTTGTCCGAGGAATTGCTCGAATCAGACTCCGGCTTGCTGTTGATCTGCAGCGTCGGCGCGGAATCCGAGGTCGATGCCGAAGCGCCGGAATCGCTGTTTGCATTGCCGCCGAACGCCATATTGCCGACAACGGCGCCGCCTGCAAACAGCAGGCACGCAGCTGCTACGCCGCACAGGCCGAGCGCTAAGCCTCTGCTGTGCTTTTTATCCTTCGGGGTGTGCGGCTTCTGGCTCATCGGCGGAACCTCACCGAAGCCGGTCTGCTGCTGCGCCTGATGGAACTCCGGATGCTGCACCGGCGTCTGGAACGGCGTGCGCGGCTCTTCTGCCTGCGGCTGCTCGCTCTGCGGTGCCTGTGCAGGCTGTTCTGCCTCCGCCTGCGGCTGCTGCATCGGCTGCTCGCTCTGCGGAGCCTGTGCAGGCTGCTCGTTCTGCGGTGCGGTGTTCCGGGTTTCGGCGGCCGGCTGTTCGTTATTCTGATCGCTGCTGTTCAGCGGTGTTTTGTTGTTCATGTTGAAGTCGTCCATGATACTGACCTCCTGTTGTTATTCGCGGGAACATTCCGTTCCCTCTGTTGATGCTTCTATCATAGTTTCTCAATGTGGCAGTTTGTTGAAAACAATATGAATATTTTTTGAACACTATGTCAAGGTTCCGTGTAGCAGGTACACAATTCGCAAAAACTCCCACAGACCATTTGGGTCTGTGAGAGTTTGGAAATCAGGTGTTATTCTGTCGGTTCTGCTCCGGTGCGAGCGGCAGGGTGAACTCAAACTCGGTTTCGCCGCCGCCCGAGCGGACGGAGATCTCGCCGCCGTGCAGGTTGATGATGTTTTTCACAATGTACAGGCCGAGACCCGCGCCGGTCTTATCCATCGAGCGCGAACGGTCGGTCTTGTAGAAGCGGTCGAACACATGCGGCAGATCCTCCGCCGAAATGCCGATGCCGGTGTTGCTGATGGCGAATACGCACAGCTGTCCCTCCTGATGGACCTTCAGCCTCAGCGTACCGCCGTCCTCGATGAACTTTACCGCGTTATCGGTCAGGTTGTACACCACGCGGTACAGATGGTCGCGGTCGCCCATGACGGTCAGCCGTTCCTCGAGGTCGCACTGCACATCCAGCTTCTTTTTCTCAATCTTCTGCTCGAACGAGAGCAGGATCTGCGCTGTCATTTCGGTAAAGTCGAACGGCGCCGGACTGAGGATCAGCTCGCCGGACTGAATTTTTGCGGCATCTAGCATGCGGTTTACCATGCGGGACAGGCGTTTGGTCTCCTCCGCGATGATCTTCAGGTACTTGTCGCGCTGGTCGAGCGGAATCGTGCCGTCGATCATGCCGTCCACAAAGCCGCCGATGGTCGTCATCGGGGTCTTGAACTCGTGGCTGACATTGGAAATGAAGCCGCGGGTCAGTTCCTCAAGCTGGTCAAGGTCGCGCGCCATGTTGTTGAACGAGACCGCCAGTTCGTCAATCTCGTAGCAGCGATTGTCCTCGGGCACGCGCACATCGAAGTTGCCGCCCGCGAATTCCTTAGCGGCGGCGGCAATCGTCTTGAGCGGACGCGTGAAGTGCTGAGAGATCATGAACGAAATCACCAGCATGACCGCCAGTGTCACCAGCAGGATGAGCACGAGCGTCTGCGTCGAGTGACGCACCACGCCTGCCGAATTCGGGTCCTGCGTGGAGACGAAGATCATCAAATCCGCATCGCCGTTATCATCCTTGACACAGGTGCCCACCGTGTAAAACGAGGACTCACTCAGCACGCCGAGTGACCCGACAGACGCATAACTGCCGTTTTTGTGCATCTCCGCGACCACTTCGTTTGAGATATGATAGCCGGGCAGCGTGTAGGTCGTGCCGTCCGGCTTGGCGCCCATTTCAATGTTGCCGTCCGCGTCCGTGATGAGCACGGTCAGCTCATCCTCCTTCGCCACGCGCGCGATAGACAGCACGTAAATCTGACGGATCACGTCGGAGTCCGTGCCCTCGAGCAGCTTGCTCTGCTCGGCAAGGCTCTGCACGGTCGTGCGCAGCTCGGTCTGCTTGGCGTGCAGCGCGTAGCTGCTCATCTGGTAGCAGAATACCACGCCGGCCAGTGCAAACGCGCACACGATCAAAATCAGGTGGGCCACATAGTCCTTGAAGAAAAAACTGCGTCTGCCCATGGCTTACTCCTTGGTCTCAAACTTGTAGCCGACACCCCATACGGTTTTCAGCTCCCACTTGTCCGAAACGCCCTCCAGCTTTTCGCGCAGACGCTTGACGTGTACGTCAACCGTTCTCGTATCACCGAAATAGTCAAAGCCCCATACATCGTCGAGCAGCTGTGCGCGGGTGAACACGCGGTTCGGACTGGAGGCGAGAAAGTACAGCAGTTCGATCTCCTTCGGCGGCGCATCCACGCGCTTGCCCTTGATGACCAGATCGTACGCCTGCTTGTCGATCACCAGGTTGTCGAACGACAGCTTCTCGGGCGCATCATCCGGCGCCATGCGGCGGAACACCGCACGCACGCGCGCGATGACCTCCGGCATTTCGAGCGGCTTTACGATGTAGTCGTCCGCACCCATCTCCAGACCGGAAACGCGGTCGGCGGTCTCGCCTTTGGCCGTCAGCATGATGATCGGCACATCGCTCTCCGCGCGGATCTCCCTGCAGACCGCCCAGCCGTCCATCACCGGCATCATCACATCGAGCAGCAGCATGTCCGGCTTGTCGGACTTCCACTTTTTGATGCCCTCCACGCCGTTTTCCGCCTCGAGCACCGTGTAGCCTTCGCGCTCCAGATACAGGCGCAGCAGCTCGCGGATGTTGGCCTCGTCCTCTACGATCAATATCTTCTTGGGCATAGTTCTCCCCTGCTTTCCCAGTTTAATCTGATTCTATTATAGCGCGTTTTGAGGTGGAATGCATTAACATTTTGTAAAACACTGCTTTGCACCCGACGGTTCCTGTGCTATACTGAATATATCACCCAAAAGGAGAATTCTTATGTCACAGACGGTAGAAATGCATATTATTGCGCGGATACACAGCGATTTTCCCACCAAATTCGGCATTCCGCGGCAGAGCGGACTGGCGGACGTACCGGCGCGCATTGTATTCGAGCCGGAATACCGCAACGCGGATGCGCTGCGCGGCATCGAGGGTTTCTCTCACCTGTGGCTCATCTGGCAGTTTTCGGCAGCCGTGCGTGACGGCTGGTCACCGACCGTGCGCCCGCCCAAGCTGGGCGGCAACAAGCGCATCGGCGTGTTTGCGACGCGCTCGCCGTTCCGGCCGAACGAGATCGGACTATCCTCGGTGCGCCTTGACCGCGTGGAGCCCAACACACCGGACGGTCCGGTGCTGCACATTTCGGGCGCGGATCTGATGGACGGCACGCCGATTTTCGACATCAAGCCGTACCTTGCGTACACGGATTCGCATCCGGAAGCACGCGGCGGTTTTGCGCTCACGACCGATGCCGTGCGCGTGGAGTGTCCGGCGCAGCTGCTCGAAAAGCTGCCGCAGGAACGCCGTCAAACCCTGCTGAACGTACTCGCACAGGACCCGAGACCGGGGTATCAGCACGAGGCAGGCCGCGTGTACGGGTTCCCGTTTGCGGAATTTGAGGTAAAATTCACCGTGGAAGGTGACTTGCTGACCGTTCTGCAAATCGAGAGTCGCTAACTATTCTGCGGTAAATTTTACACGGTTCACGTACCCCGTCTATTTCGTGCCGAAAACAAAAAAATCACCGAAACGATTTGTTTCGGTGATTTTCTTTTTCGTTTTATCAGAGACCCGTCGGGGTGATCTTCTCGAAGTCCTCCAGCGTGCCGCCGTTCATGAAGCAGTCGATAATCTGCTTGCCGAGCGGCTCAAGCTCCGGCGTATCGAACTTCGCCAGTTCCTTGCGGAAGAAGTCGGTCAGGATCTTTGCACCTGCATCGTAGCCGTCGGTGCCTACGCGGTCCTGCGTATCAACGCGCAGGAACTTAGAGCGGATCTTCTGGCCGTCGATGGTCAGATCCTTCATCGCGTAGCCGAGCAGCGGGCAGCGTGCCGGCTCAAGGTGCTCGCGGCGGATCTTTGCGCCGCCGTGGCGTGCCAGATACTCACGGGAGATCCACTCAGCCGCAAAGCCGACCTTGTAAACGCCGATGTGCTGGTTCGGGATCAGGACGTAGCGGGTGTTCGGGCTGTCCACGATCTGGTGCAGCAGCAGGTTGGCCTGCTTTACGCGCTTGCCGGTTGCAAACGGCCAATAGGAACCAACGCCCTCGCTCTTCAGCTCGTTGCCGGTTACGATAGACGGGTTATTGAAGCCGCGCGGTGCGATCAGGCGCCACAGCCAAGCCAGTGCCGGCGGAATGATATGCAGCATACCCATGATGCCGTAGTTCGGGTTATCGCGGGTGGAGGGGGGCATACGAACGCCGAAAGAGCGTACGTCTACTTCTACCGGCTCCTTGACGATGTTCGGAACATCCCAGCGCGGCACGATGGCACGCGGATTGGAGCACGGCTTGCCGTTGGAATCCAGCGTGTGCTCCCAGATCAGCAGGGTTGCACCCGGATGGCCTTCCATGTTGAAGAAGCACAGCGGCTCCTTCGGCTCGGTGCAGATACGCTCGTAAACCGGATCGCAGCCGTAGTGGGTTACGCCGTCCATGCGGAGGAACCAGCCGTCCTCACCGTCAACGAGTACCAGCTTGCCGGAGTTATTCTGCACGCCCGGATAGCAGGTAGCCATATCGTCGCACACCGGCTCGATCTTGCAGGTGGAGCTGATATGCAGGTAGGTCTTTTCGCCCGTTACCGTGTTGGTAGAGAGCAGCACCTCGCCGTCCGGCTCGCGGGCGATGTCCTGCAGCATCTCGCTCTTGCCGCCGCCGGAAGCGCCCTCGTGCATGATGACAAGCTCGTTCTCGTACGGGGTGATCAGACGGCCTGCAGAAGTATGGCAGGTGGTCCAGCCCTCCTGCTCGCCAATGTCGAGCAGTACGGAGTAAACACCCTTCTTGGCAGACGGGCCCGGATACAGGTTATAGGAGAATACCTCGTGGCAGTCATCCAGACGGTTGTGAACAACGACCTGCTTGCCCTCAAAGTGGGTGTGACGGAACGGAGGTGCAACATAGATGATCGCACGCGGCTTGTAGCCCTCGGTCTCCTCTGCGCTTACAAAGCCCTGCAGATGTGCCAGCGCGAATGCGAAGAACGCACACTGCTTCGGGCATACGAGCATGGAGCCGTAGCCGTACTGGTTGCCGCCGGAATTAAACGGCATGAGGATCAGCTCCTGCGTCTTGAACCAGTCCATGGTCTCGCGGCGCAGCTTGTCGAACTTGTAGCCGTACACATCCGCAAAGCGCTTCTTGTCGGTCGGCTTGTCGTCTGCGATGCGCATGCAGTCCGGCTCGCGGCGGCGCATGTAATCCTCTGCAAAGTTGACGGATGCGCCGTTCTTGCAGCGTACAACGTCAGCTTCCTTGATCTGACCCTTGCCCGGTACATCGAATACAACGTCGTACACGTCGGCATGTTCCGGACCGAATACCATGTCGTACAGTTCCGCCTTGCTGGTGGGAACAAATACGCCCTTGCAGTTCTCGATGACATCGGTCAATTCATCGGTAAAGGTGAATTTGGTGAGCAATGAGTTCATCTGTATCATTTCCTCCTTAAGCACCGCGGAGTCCCTCGCCACGGCATGCTAACCGGGCCGGTTAAATTTCTTAACCTTTGCCCCATTGTCTTTCGATTATAGCATACCGCAAAACCCACCCTCTCGTCAACTGTGATTTTGCTTTTTTTGCAAGTTGAATTACAAGTTCTTGCAAAATGTACAAAACCTGAGGGATTTCTCACTGTTTTCCCGACACGGTCACTTGTCCGCCGATAGGACTTTTTTACGGAAACGTTTCCGCATGGCAAAATCCGTTTCACAATGCGCAATCGTGTATCAAAAGTGCGATACTGTGCATCTGCGTACACTTTATCTCACATTCCAGCGCTCCCACACGCGGGTGACAGAATTGCATTTTCCGTTTCTCGTAATATCGAACAGCGCACCGGCAACTGCACAGTCGCCCTCGGCCGTCTTGAAATACTCGGTCAGGTCACCGCGAAACATGGCGATGGACTGCTCCACACGCACGCCGAGCACGGACACGATCGGGCCGGTCATGCCGATATCCGTGATATAGCCGGTGCCCTTGGGATTGACGCGCTCATCCGCGGTCTGCACATGCGTGTGCGTGCCCCAGACAGCCGCCGCGCGGCCATCGAGGTAATAGCCCATGGCGAGCTTTTCGCTCGTGGCGTTCGCGTGGATTTCGGCAAGCGCCACGTCGTACATGCCCTCGTTTTCCTTGAGAATGCGGTCTGCACACAGGAACGGATTATCCGGGCCGAATTTCATGTCGCAGCGGCCGATCAGGTTCATGACGAGCAGGCGCATGCCCTGCGGGCCGTCATAAATGCCCCAGCCCCGACCGGGGCTTTGCGGCGCAAGATTGGCCGGACGGAGAACATCCGAACGGCTGTCCAGATACGGCACGATCTGCTGCTTGCCGAACACATGGTTGCCGAGCGTGATCACGTCCGCGCCGGCGGCAAAAATGTCATCTGCCTGACGCGGGAGAACGCCGTTTCCGGCTGCATTTTCGCCGTTTACGATGACGAAATCTGCGCCGGTGTCGCGCTTGATGCGGCGGAGCAGGCCGTGAAGCGCGTCGATACCCGCCTCACCGACCACATCGCCGATGACTAATAGTTTCATGGATTACCTCTTTCTATCATTGCTGCAAGCCGTTGATTGGTTCCACTGGATTCAGCGAGGAGTGCGCCGCCGCTGTGGCGGGAGCATGCCGCGCCCCGCGGCGAGGGAGTGCGCTGACGCCGCGCAGGGGACTGCCGCGCCCCGCGGCGGGGCAAGAGGGTAGACACCAAGGTTTCTACCCTCTTAACTCCCACTTCCTTTGGGGAGGGTCTGGCGCAGATTACCGACATGTGACCGCTTCGAAAATGGGGAACGGCAGTCGGGTTACTCTTGCGTTTGTTTCGCAACATATTCGCAGTTCACAGATAGTGTACTGCTACACAGGTCGGAGGGTCTCCGCAGGCGCAACATAACAGTGTTGCGCAACTTGTTCGCACGTTATAATAGACAGGGCCTGCGAAGATAAACTGTACCAAATACCTAAATCGTAGGTGCCTTCCGTAATCTCCAGACTAACGAGTTGCGCGGCACGGTTATGCCGCGCCTGCTGGAAGTAGCCGACCTGTGTAGCAGAATGGTATCTGACCCTGCGAATAGGCTGCTCAAGAGGACGGACTCCGAAGGTAGTCCGTCCGTAGCAGAGGAAAAATCCTCTGTCGTTCCCCTTTTCGAAGCGGTCGCCGCTCTCCGATTTTCGCCGAGCTAACAAAGAAGGGAAAGGTAGGAGTTCAAAGAGGAAGGAAAACCGCAGGTTGTCCTTCCTTTTTGCCCCAGCCGCGGGCGCGGCAGTCTCCCGCGCTCCGCAGAGCGCAACTCCCCCGCTGAACCTCAGCGAAAAACTCTCCGCCCGTCAGGGGCGAACACGCCTACGGCAGTTCGTGTCCCCCGCTCAGCCGGTGCTGAAAAAAGGCTGCCGCCCGGAAAGGGCGAACCCGCTGACGCCGTTCGTGTCCCCCGCTCAGCCGGTGCAGAAAATATATACAAAAAAGAGCCGCTGCACCCATGCAGCAGCTCTTTTCCATGCAAAAACTTAATCGAACAGAGTAGATACGGACGTCTCCTCGTAGATACGCGCGATCGCCTCGGTGAACACCGGTGCAACCGGCAGAACGTTGATCTTATCCAGCTTCTTGTCGTTGGTCAGCGGGATGGTATCGAGGATGGTCAGCTCCTTGATCGGGCTGTTCTGGATGCGCTCGATCGCCGGACCGGACAGTACACCGTGGCTTGCACAGGCGTAAACCTCGGTTGCGCCGCCGCGCTCTACCAGAGCGTCCGCTGCGTGCACGAGCGTGCCTGCGGTGTCGATCAGGTCGTCAACCAGAATGCACTTCTTGCCCTCTACGTTGCCGATGATGTTCATAACCTCGGATACGTTGGCCTTCGGACGGCGCTTGTCAATGATGGCAAGCGGCATATCCAGCTTCTGGGTGAACTTGCGGGCACGGGTAACCGAGCCCAAATCAGGAGAAACGATAACGGTATCATCGGTGCCGACGCCGAACTTGCCCGCAATGTACGGGATCAGAACGGAAGAACCGAGCATATTATCCACCGGAATGTCAAAGAAACCCTGGATCTGTGCAGCGTGCAGGTCCATAGTCAGCACGCGGTCAGCGCCTGCAGCGGTAATAAGGTTTGCGACCAGCTTTGCGGAGATCGGGTCACGTGCCTTGCTCTTGCGGTCCTGACGAGCGTAGCCGAAATACGGGATTACAGCCGTGATACGGCCTGCCGATGCACGCTTGCAGGAGTCGATCATGATGAGCAGCTCCATCAGGTTGTTGTTTACCGGACCGCAGGTGGACTGTACGAGGAACACGTCCGAGCCGCGAACGGATTCCGACATGGAAACCGAGATTTCGCCGTCAGCGAAGGTAGAGATGGCAGCCTTGCCGATCGGCAGTCCGAGCGCAGAAGCGATCTGCATCGCCAGTGCGGGATGGGAGTTGCCGGAGAAAATTTTGATATTTTTTCCGTGAGAAATCATTGTTTGCCTCCGTCATATAAATATATTTTTTGTTCCGTGTGGATTTATATACGTTTTATGGATTTACTTTTCGTCCTTCTCGTGTGCGGCGCGGCGGCGGTCGTTCCAGCCCTCAAGATTGGTCTGGCGGGCGCGCGCAACGCTCAGCGCACCGGCAGGAACGTCCTTGGTGACGGTCGTACCGGCAGCCGTAAAGGCGCGGTCGCCCAGCTTGACGGGCGAAACGAGGTTGGTGTTGCAGCCGATGAAGCAGTCGTCACCGATCTCCGTGCGGTACTTGTGATAGCCGTCGTAGTTGACAACGACCGTGCCGCAGCCGAAGTTGACGCGCTCACCAACGGTCGCGTCGCCGATATAGGTCAGGTGCGAAACCTTGGTTCCGTTGCCGATGGTGGACTTCTTCAGCTCTACAAAGTCGCCGATGCGGCAGCCGTCACCGACCACGCTCTGCGGGCGGATATAGGCAAACGGACCGACCGTGGTATTGCTGCCGACGGTGGATTCATAAACCTGCGAATTGTTTACCGTGGTGCCTGCGCCGATCTCGGCTTTTTCGAGGATGGTGTTCGGGCCGATGACCGCGCCCGCGCCGACCTTGCAGCCGGGACGGATGTGACAGCCGGGCAGAATGGTCGCGCCCGGAGCAATATCAGCGTCCGGCGCAATGTAGGTGCTGGTCAGATCGAAGATCTGCACGCCCTTCTTGATGAGGCCGAAGTTGACACGCTGCATCATCTCGACCTGCGCCATAAAGGCGGCAGTGCCGTCGCAGATGACGTAAATCTTGTTGGTGATGGCAATGCCCTTCTGCGCACCGGCTGCAACAGCCGCCGCAACCAGGCCGTCGAGCGTATCAGCGCCGCTCGCGAGTGCCTTTTTCAGCATATCCCAGGTGAACATGGCGGCATAGCAGCGGCTGTCTCTCGGCAGCGGCTGACCTTCCGCGTCAAAGCCCTGCTGCTCGGCAGACAGTACGCTGACGCCGTAACCGGTGTTCAGGTGCGTCTCGGCCAGATGGAACAGCGCATCCTCCTCTGCCAGTGCAAACGGAGCCGCCAACACCAGAACGTGCTCGCTCTCCGGCAGCGCAGCCAGCGAGGCAAAACGATTTGCGGCATCAAGCGCGATATCCTGTGCGCCGGCAACGGCAGGCTCCCTGTCGTCGTGCGCAAAGAAGCACGCCTCCACCGCATCAGGCAGCGCATCCCGCATTGCATCGCCCGCAGTGCCGAACAGCACCGGACGCGCAAAGGCAGAAATGCCGCTTTCGTCAAACAGGCCGCCAACCATGACGGCATTTACTTTATTCATCGCAGAAATCCTTTCGTTTCTCAAGGGTCATACGACCAGATTTTCCGATATAGCTTTATTATACAACAGTATGCCGCAAATTGCATTATCATTTTTCGATAAATTTCTTCTCACCGCATAATATTTTTCGCCGTTTGCATACAAAGGCCGCAAAGCAAGCGTTTTGGTGGGAATTCGAGTAACGGAAAATTAAGACACCCACAAGGCAGGCGGCGCGTGCCGCCGAGCCTTTCGCGGACGACCGCGTTTCCGCCACCCCCATAAAATCCCGCAGGGATTTCTGCACCCAGAGAACCCCTCACGCCGCGGAGCGCATAAAATGGAGCACGTGCGCGACAAAAATGGCAGGACATGCGCCTGCCATTTTTAACAAACAGTAAAACACCCCGAAAACCAGAAAGTTTTCGGGGTGTTCTGCTGCAGCAGGTGTTCCCGCCCTGTCCGTGAAACGGACACGCGCGGCGACACCGTCCCTTGATTCAAAGGACTTGTCCTTTGAATCGAAAAAACCGCAGGCTTTTAGCCCTGTACTGCAACTACTTCTACTTCTACCTTAGCGCCGAGCGGCAGAGCAGCTACTTCAACGCAGGAACGAGCCGGAGCGCCTTCCGGGAAGTACTTCGCGTACACACCGTTGAATGCAGCAAAGTCGTTGATGTCGGACAGGAAGCAGGTGGTCTTGACCACACGGTCAAAGCCTACGCCGCCCTGTGCCAGAACGCACTGCAGGTTCTTCATAACCTGCTCGGTCTGCTCCTCGATGGTGGTTGCTACGATCTTGCCCTCCTTCGGGTCGATCGGAACCTGACCGGAGGTAAATACGAAACCGTTTGCAGCGATTGCCTGAGAGTACGGGCCTACTGCTGCCGGTGCGAGATCAGTGTGCAGAACTTCCTTGATAGCCATGGTGGGAATTCTCCTTTATATATCTTTATTTTTTGATAACAGGGTGAAATGAGTGCTTTTGTGCATAAAATCCGCACAGAAACGCAATTGTGGCGTAGCCAGTGGTAACGACGCACGGTTTATCGAGAGCGATTTACGAGCAAATTTTGCGTCTTGATTAGGCGCGGCTTTGCAGCAATACTTTGTGTATTGCAAAAAGCCGGAACAACATCAAGGCACAAAATTTCCGTAAAGCGCCGAAGATGCAACCGTGTGGCGTTGCCACAATTACTTCTTGCCGCCCTTGGTCTTTTTCAGACGCTCGGTGTTGGACAGAACGCGCTTGCGCATACGGATGCTCTCCGGGGTGATCTCGAGCAGCTCATCGTCGGAGATGAACTCGAGAGCCGCCTCGATGGACATCTGGCGCGGCGGAATCAGGCGCAGCGCATCATCCGAGCCGGATGCACGCATGTTGGTCAGCTGCTTCTTCTTGCAGACGTTTACAGCCATGTCCTCGCCGCGCGGGTTCTCGCCGACGATCATGCCTTCGTATACCATCGTGCCGGGGCCGATGAACAGCGGGCCGCGATCCTGTGCGTTGAACAGGCCATAGCCGACAGCCTCGCCGGCCTCAAACGCGATCAGAGAACCGGTGGTGCGCTTCTGGATATCGCCCTTATACGGCTGATAGCTGTTGAATACGGAGGACATAACGCCCTCGCCCTTGGTATCGGTCAGGAACTCGGTACGGTAGCCGAACAGGCCGCGTGCCGGGATGATGAACTCGAGGCGCATACGGTCGGTGCCCTTCGGGTTCATGGAAACCAGCTCGCCCTTGCGGGAGCCCATCTTCTCCATGATCGCGCCGACTGCATCCGCCGGAACGTCTGCGATCATGCGCTCCATCGGCTCGCAGGTCTTGCCGTCAATCTCCTTGAGCAGCGCCTTCGGTGCGCCAACCTGGAACTCGTAGCCCTCACGGCGCAGGTTCTCGATCAGAATGGACAGGTGCATCTCACCACGGCCGCAAACGCGGAATGCATCGGTGGTGTCGGTTTCGTTAACGCGCAGGGATACGTCCTTGAGCAGCTCACGGAACAGACGCTCACGCAGGTGACGGGAGGTAACAAACTTGCCTTCCTTGCCGGCGAACGGAGAGTCGTTTACCATAAAGGTCATCTCAACGGTCGGCTCGGAAATCTTAACGAACGGCAGAGCCTCAACGTGCTCGGGGTCGCACAGGGTCTCACCGATGGTAACGCCTTCGATGCCGGAGAAGCAAACGATCTCGCCTGCCTGTGCCTCCTCGATCGGCTGACGGCCCAGCTCCTCGATGGAGTACAGGGTAACCAGCTTTGCGTTATACGGCTTGGTGTTGCCGTGGTAGTCGCAGACGGTAACCTGCTGACCTACCTTCATCGAGCCGCGCTCGATACGGCCGATGCCGATACGGCCAACGTACTCGTTGTAGTCGATAGAAGAAACGAGCATCTGGGTCGGGCCTTCGGTGTCAACCTGCGGTGCCGGAATGTGCTCGAGGATCTGCTCGAACAGCGGGGTCAGGTCCTTGCCCTCCACGTTCGGGGACATGGAAGCGGTGCCTGCACGGCCGGAGCAGTAAACAATCGGGCTGTCCAGCTGCTCGTCGGTCGCATCAAGGTTGAGCAGCAGCTCGAGGACCTCGTCACCGATCTCGTTGAGACGAGCGTCCGGACGGTCGATCTTGTTGATCGCAATGATGATCTTGTGACCGAACTCCAGTGCCTTCTGCAGCACGAAACGGGTCTGCGGCATCGGGCCTTCTGCTGCGTCAACCAGCAGAACAACGCCGTCTACCATCTTGAGGATACGCTCTACCTCGCCGGAGAAGTCGGCGTGGCCCGGGGTATCTACGATGTTGATCTTTACGCCCTTGTAATGTACAGAGGTGTTCTTTGCCAGAATGGTAATGCCGCGCTCACGCTCGATATCGCCCGAGTCCATGACACGCTCTTCTACCACCTGATTTTCGCGGAAAGCGCCAGCCTGCTTGAGCATCTGATCGACCAGAGTGGTCTTGCCATGGTCAACGTGCGCAATGATGGCGATGTTGCGTAAATCGTTACGGATCATATATTCTATTCCTCCATCAGCGGGATTATTTTCGTACGGAATATATTATACCCGTTTTTTTGTTGCTTTTCCACCTATTTTATCGTCAAAATTACGGCGATATATCCGCTCTAAATTGTAAAATATTTTGCTAACTGAGAAAATTTCCGCTCAGGATACAGTTGACGCAGACAAGCTGCTGCCGTACAATGAAGAAAAGGCGCAAGCCGGATAAAAGGAAGGAGAATCTTTATGAACAAAATCGGAAAGGCAATGCTCTGCACCGTACTGACCGGCGCGATGGCAGTCGGCGCGGCAGGCGCGGCTGACCTCGGCACACTGACACCGCAGGGTGCAAAGGCGTACCTCGACCAGATCGTCACGCTGCAAAACCAGTACGGCAAGGCTGCCGCGCGTACAGATGACGGCTTCAGCGGACTGCTGACCGGCCTCTCCATGGCAAAGCTGGTCGATATGGACGGCGACGGCACGCCCGAGCTGTACTGCGGCGCAGGTCTGGACGGGCAGCATATGTATTCGTATGCGGATGGAAAAATCTACGCGCTGGATATTCCGGAGGGCGTGAGCAACTTCGGCACGGACGTTTCGCCGTGCACCCAGTTTTACGTTGGCAAAGACAAGGCGTATCTGGTCTCTGGTCAGGAAGTAATGAATAACAATCCGGTCACCTTCTGGACCAAACAGGGCGATAAAGCCGTTGTGGTCCTCACTTACACGGACGGCTTCGACTGGGATGCCGAGACACCGACACCAGTCAAAACTATCAACGGTCAGTCCGTTACCGCAGAAGAATTTTCCTCCGCTATCCTCGACTTCACCGGCGATATGGACGAGCAGTATTACTCCTTCTGGGAAAGTCCTTACAACAGCGACCGTGCGCTGTCTCCGCGTGCGGCTCTGCAGGACACCATCGCCTCCCTGCGTAAACTCACCAACCCGACCGCACATGTTTCCCGCCACAAGGTAACGCTCAACGGCGAGTCGGTAAAGCTTGGCGCGTACACCATCAACGGCAGCAACTACTTCAAGCTGCGCGATCTCGCAAAGGCGCTCAAGGGTCTGGACACCAATTTTGAGGTCAAGTGGAACGCGGCGCAGCAGCGCATCGACCTGACCAGCAAGACCGCCTACACCGCGGTCGGCGGTGAGCAGGCCGCCCTGCCCGCCGGCAATAAGGCCGCATCTCTCACGAACGCCTCCGTTTATCTGGACGGCAAGCCGCTTTCCCTTACCGCCTACTCCATCGGCGGCAACAACTACTTCAAGCTGCGCGACCTTGGCGACGCCCTCGGCTTCGGCGTGGATTGGAACGCGGACACCATGACTATGATCTTGACCGTGAAATAAAAAAACACGCTGTACACAGCAAAAAGCCACTGTTTCAAAGAAACGGTGGCTTTTTCATGCTCAAAACGAAATCTTACTGATTTGCTTCGATGTAGTTTACGATGTCACCGATGGTGCTCATCTTAGCAGCTTCCTCGTCGGAAATCGTTACGCCGAAGTTCTCCTCGAGGTCCATCATCAGCTCTACAACGTCCAGAGAGTCTGCGTTCAGATCCTCCTTGACCTTGGTGTCCATGGTCATGGTGGAAGCGTCAGCGTCAAACTTGTCTGCCAGGATCTCACATACCTTTTCAAACATGGGATTTACACTCCTTCATTACTTTCTTGATTTATTGTTCTGAAAACTCCGACTCTGCGGAATTTTTCATACCGTTTCTGCAGCATCGTGTCGATGTCTGGCTCAACATCCAGTTCGGCAAGCTGGTCGCGCAGCGTGCGCGCCACATTGCGGATAAGCTGTGCGGAGGATGTGCCCTCCTGAATGATGCCTTCGATCATACCGAAGCTGTACAGGTCCTGCGCGGTGATATGCAGCGTGTCCGCTGCCTCCGCCTCGCGCTTGGGGTCCTTCCAGAGAATGGACGCGCAGCCACGCGGCGAAATAACCGAATACAGGGCGTTCTCGAGCATGAGCACACGATCTGCCACCGCCAGCGCCAGTGCGCCGCCGGAGCCGCCCTCACCCGTCACGATAGAGATAACAGGCGTTTTCAGCTCGATAAACTCATACAAACAGCGGGCAATGGCCTCGCCCTGACCGCGTTCCTCCGCGCCAACGCCGCAGAACGCGCCGCCGGTGTCAACAAAGTTGATGACCGGGCGGTGGAATTTCTCCGCCTGATGCGCGAGACGCAAGACCTTTCGATAGCCCTCCGGGTGCGCCATGCCGAAGTTAGCGTCCATATTCTGCTCAATGGTGCGGCCCTTGCGGTGGCCGATTACCGTCACCGGTGTGCCGTTGAAGTAGCCAACGCCGCCGAGGATGGCATGGTCGTCCGAAAAATAGCGGTCGCCGTGCAGCTCGGTGAAGTCGGTGAACAGCTCATTGATATAATCCGTGATCATCGGGCGCTTGGTATCGTGGATGATACGCATTTTTTCACTTGCGGGTTTGTTAATCACGACGCCACACCTGCCATTTCTTGGACTTGGAGCCACAGTGCAGCTTCAAGAGTTTTTCCAGCGTTTCTCTGAGTTGATTACGCGGAACTATTTTATCACAGAAACCGTGCGATAGCAAGAACTCCGAGGACTGAAAATCGTCCGGGAGGGTCTGACCGATGGTGCCCTCGATGACACGGCGGCCGGCAAAGCCGATGGTCGTGCGCGGCTCCGCGAGGATAATATCGCCCAGCATGGCGAACGACGCGGTAACGCCGCCCGTGGTCGGGTCGGTCAGCACGGTGATATACAGCAGGCCGGCATCCGAGTGACGGCGCGCCGCCGCAGACACCTTGGCCATCTGCAGCAGCGAAAACATACCCTCCTGCATGCGCGCACCGCCGGAGCAGGTGAACAGCACAACAGGCAGACCCTTTTCGGTCGCGTACTCAAACAGGCGGGTCAGCTTTTCGCCAACGACCGAACCCATGGACGCCATCATGAAATGGCTGTCCATGACGCCGATCGCGGTTTCCACGCCGCCGATCTTACACACGCCGGTCTTGACTGCGTCCGGCATGCCGACCTTTTCAGCCAGCTCTGCCGTTTTCTCTGCGTATCCCGGGAAGTGGATCGGGTCCGCCGGTGCCAGATTGGCGTACAGCTCCTCAAAGCTGTCCTTATCCGCGATCTGACGGATGCGCGTGCGCGCGAGCAGTCGTCCGTAGCGTCCGCAGTGCGGGCACACATACAGATTCTTGCCGTAGGCATACGCCTTCAGTTCTGCGCCGCAGCCCTTGCAGGTTACGACCTTGGCCGCTTCGTCCTCCTGCGGTTTCATTTCCATAGAGGTCTCGCGTGTTTTTTGAAACAGGTCGATCAGACCCATGCGTAACTCCCCTTTCGTTTGGAGGCAGTACCGCACGATTGGCCTTCGGCGCTTTGCGGCTGTTTTGCCCCCTGGTTTTGTTGCGTACTTTTGCAATACACAAAGTATTGCTGCAAGTCCGCGCCGCACCAGTGAACAAAACATCTCGCAAATCGCTCTTGTCCAACCGTGCGGTACTGCCTCTGAAATCCTTCGGATTACAAAAACTTCGCTTTTCAAAATACGCTGATTTTGTAAGACCTTCGGATTCAACTATGCTTGTGCTAAATCTATTATACCATAATAATTGATTTAGTCAAAATCGCCGTTTGCGATGGAATTAACATTAAAGTTTGCTTCCACAAACGCCTTC
The DNA here is from genome assembly GCF_027684505.1 of Butyricicoccus sp. AF18-9LB. Taxonomy (NCBI): domain Bacteria; kingdom Bacillati; phylum Bacillota; class Clostridia; order Eubacteriales; family Butyricicoccaceae; genus Butyricicoccus; species Butyricicoccus sp. AF18-9LB. The sequence goes on along the minus strand of NZ_JAQCWA010000010.1, from coordinate 9,130 downwards.
GAGCACAGGATGTGCATCTGATAGTCGGTTGCGGTCACAACGCCCTCAAACAGCATCTCCGCGAGGGCGCGGCGCATGCGAACGATGGCCTGCTCACGGTCGGCGCCGTAGACGATCAGCTTGCCGATCATGGAATCGTAAAACGGCGGAATCTTGTAGCCCTGATAAGCCGCGGAATCCACGCGCACGCCGGGACCGCCCGGCAGATGCAAGGACACCAGTGTGCCCGGACAGGGTGCAAAGTTTCTCGACGGGTCCTCCGCGTTGATGCGGCACTCGATGGCGTGACCGCGGATGGTCAGATCCTCCTGCTTAAAGGACAGCGGCTCGCCTGCCGCCACGCGAAGCTGCTCGCAGACCAGATCTACGCCAGTGACCTCCTCGGTGACCGGGTGCTCGACCTGAATGCGGGTGTTCATCTCGCAGAAGTAGAAATTGCGGTCGTTATCGACCAGAAATTCGATCGTACCCGCGTTTCGGTAGCCGACGCGCTTTGCCAGCGCAACAGCCGCCGAGGTCATCTTCTCGCGCAGCTCGGGCGTGACGAAAGCTGACGGACTTTCCTCGATCAGCTTCTGGTGGCGGCGCTGCACCGAGCATTCACGCTCGAACAGGTGCACCACGTTACCGTAGTTATCGCCCAGAATCTGCACCTCGATATGGCGCGGATTGTGAATATATTTTTCCATGTACAGGCGGCCGTCACCGAAGTTGGCGATAGCCTCTGCAGCGGCGCTGTCGTACGCGTCCTTGAGGTCCTTGACGCTCTCGGCCACGCGGATGCCCTTGCCGCCGCCGCCGGATGCCGCCTTGAGCATGACCGGATAGCCGATGCGCTCGGCCTCGGAGATGGCTTCGTCAAAATCGCGCAGCGGGCCGTCCGTGCCGAGCGCGACCGGAACGCCTGCGGCGATCGCGTTGCGCTTTGCCTCGGATTTGTCGCCCATCAGGCGGATGGTTGCCGCAGTCGGGCCGATAAACGCCAGACCGGCCTGCGTGATGCGCTCGGCAAAATCCGGATTCTCGGACAGGAAGCCGAAGCCCGGATGAATGGCCTGACAGCCGGAAGCCAACGCCGCCGAAATGATATTATCCATATTCAGGTAGCTGTCCGCCGCACGGGCCGGACCGATGCAGACCGCTTCGTCCGCGATCTGCGCATGCAGCGCTTCGCGGTCAGCCTCGGAGTAAACGGCCACCGAGATAATGCCTAAATCACGGCAGGCCTGAATAATGCGGACCGCAATCTCGCCGCGGTTCGCAATGAGTACCTTCTGAAACATTCGATTAGCTCTCTCCCGCCTCAGTCATTGATGACCATGCATTTGATCTCCGCTTCGGCGGCCTTCTCGTCCCCAACCCAGGCAACGCCCTCGGCTACTGCCATCGGGCCGCGGCGCTTGGTGAAGGTAACCTCCAGACGAAGGGTATCGCCCGGCTTTGCCATTGCACGGAATTTCGCCTTGTCAATGCCGGTGTAGACCGCAGTCTTGCCCTTGAATTCGGGCAGGGACAGCAGCGCTACGCCGCCTGCCTGTGCGAGCGCCTCCAGACGGAACACTGCGGGCATGATCGGGTTGCCCGGAAAGTGGCCCTGGAAGAAGAACTCGTCGCCGGTCAGGTGCAGCGCACCGACTACATGGTTCTCGTCCATTTCGAGGATCTCGTCCACCAGAAGCATCGGCGGACGGTGCGGAAGGATCTCCATGATCTGTTCTTTGTTCAGCATATTATAATCCCTCTCAATCTAAAAAGCAAGATAATTACCGCAAAACTACAGTTTTGCCGGTAATAGGAACGGATCGTGGACCGTTCCCAAGTCGTACGAAAGTTCCTCCCGTCGGTCGAAACTTTCTCCCTCTATCGGTATAAAAACGGTGATACTTGCTCCCCGTTTTTATGAATTTGCTATGCAAATTCTATTGAATCCGCGCTGATGCGCGGCAGATGCTTACGTCTTACTCAATAACACAAAGGACTTGGTTATACTCCACCATATCGCCCGGCTGCGCCATAATGCGGATGATCTTGCCGTCGCACGGTGCCTTGATCTCGTTCATGATCTTCATCGCCTCGATGATGCAGAGGGTATCGCCCTCCTTCACCTGCTGACCGACCAGCACGAACGGCGGTTCGTCCGGAGACGGAGAAGAATAAAACGTGCCGACCAGCGGGCTCTTCACCTGCGTGCCTGCCGGAAGCTGCTCCTCAGCCGCCGGTGCCGCGTCTGCGCTCTCCGCTGCGGGTGCTGCCGCCGGCGCCGCTGCCGGTGCCGCCGCTGCTACCGATGCTGCAGCGATCACGGGAGCCGGTTCAGCTGCCTTGATCTTGATTTTTGCGTTATCCAGCTCGATCTCGACCTCGCCCAGCTTTTTTGCAGCCAGCGCGTCCATCAGCTCAAGCGCGATGTCTTTCAATTCTTTGATGTCCATTTTTATACCTTCTTGATCAGGATGCAGGCGTTGTGGCCGCCAAAGCCGAGCGAGTTGGAGATGGCAACATTGATCGGCATCTCAACCGCCTTGTTCGGGGTGATATCCAGATCACACTCCGGATCCGGCTCCTTGTAGCCGATGGTCGGCGGTACAATGCCCTCGCGGATTGCCATAACGCAGGCAATGGCCTCAACCGCAGCCGCGCCGCCCAGCAGATGGCCGGTCATGGACTTGGTGGAGGATACCTTTACGTTGTAAGCCTCCTCGCCAAACGCCTTCTTGATGGCAATGGTCTCATACTTTTCATTCAGCGGCGTGGAGGTGCCGTGCGCGTTGATATAGTCAACGTCAGCCGGGGTCAGACCGGCATCCTCAATGGCACCGCGGATGGCGTGTGCAGCCGCATCGCCGTCCGGAGACGGGCTGGTGATGTGGTAAGCGTCGCCGGAGGCACCGTAGCCTGCCACCTCTGCCAGAATGGTCGCGCCGCGCTGCTGTGCGTGCGTCAGGCTCTCGAGTACGAGACAGCCTGCGCCCTCGCCCATGACAAAGCCGGAACGGCGTGCATCAAACGGGATGGAAGCCGCCGTCGGGTCCTCGCCCATGTGAACCGCCTTCATGTTCTGGAAGCCTGCCATCGAGATCGGGATAATGCCGTTCTCGGTGCCGCCGCAGACAACAACATCCTGATAGCCGTGGCGGATGGCGCGCATTGCCTCACCGATGGAGTGGTTGCCGGTCGCGCACGCGGAGACCGGGCAGAAATTCTCGCCCTTGAAGCCGAAGTGCATGGAGATATAAGCCGCCGCGATGTTGGCGATCATCTCCGGGATAGCGAACGGCGAAACGCGGCCGGGACCCTTTTCGAGCAGCTTCGGGACCTCCTGCTCTGCAACGTGCAGACCGCCTACGCCCGAGCCGAAGATAACGCCCGTGCGATAGGGATCGAAATTGCCTTCCTTGAGGCCCGCCTGCTCGACAGCCTGAATCGCTGCCGCCATTGCGTAATGCACATTTGCATCTGCGCGGCGCGCCTCACGCTTCTCCATATACTGGGTCGGGTCGAAATCCTTGACCTCTGCACCCAGCTTTACCTTAAAATCGGATACATCAAACTTGGTGATGGGACCGATGCCGCACTTGCCGGTCTTGAGCGACTCCCAAAACGACGGCACATCGTTGCCGACCGGAGTGATGGCACCCATGCCGGTGATTACTACACGTTCCATATATTTGCTCCTTCATTCCAATATCACGCATTTATCTAATCGCAATTTTTATTCCACGCAGCAAAAAGGTATCACCGGATAATTCGGCAAGAGCAATTTGCGCAGGAATTTTGCGTTCTGATTAGGCGCGGGTTTGCAGCAATACTTTGTGTATTGCAAAAATCCGGAACGACATCAGAGCGGAAAATTACCGCAAAGTGCCGCAGGCGAATTGTCCGGTGATGCCTTAATAAAGTCCGCCGTCCGCGATGATCGTCTGGCCGGAAATATAGCTTGCAGCGTCGGAAGCCAGAAAGGCAACCACGCCTGCGATCTCCTCCGGCTTGCCGAAACGGCCGAGCGCGATCTGCTTCTTGGCGTTCTCGCGGATGTCCTCGGGCACCTTGTCGCTCATCTCGGTGGCGATCCAGCCCGGAGCGACCGCGTTTACTGTAATGCCGCGCGCACCCAGCTCCTTGGCGGCGGTCTTGGTCATGCCGACCATACCCGCCTTGGCAGCGGTGTAGTTGATCTGGCCGTAGTTTCCGGTGAACGCCGAAACCGAGGTGATGTTGATGATGCGGCCCTGCTTTGCACGCATCATCATCGCACCGCACAGGCTGAGCATGTTGAAGGCACCCTTGAGGTTGGTGCGGATAACATCATCGAACTGGTCCTCCTTCATGCGGACCATCAGGCCGTCGCGGGTGATGCCCGCATTGTTGACGAGAACGAACGGTACGCCGATCTCTTCCTTAATTTCCTTGAGCGCGGTGCTGCAGGCGTCATAGTCCGCAACATCCCACTTCTTCACATAAGCGTCGACGCCGTGCGCGCGGCACTTCTCCGCCACAGCCTCAGCCTTTTCGACCGAGGACGCACAGTTGATGAGGACGTCAAAGCCGTCCTGCGCCAGCTTTTCCGCGATTGCCGCGCCAATGCCGCGGGAACCGCCGGTTACGATTGCTAATCTCATTGTTTACTCCATTCTATAGACAGGCAGGAGTGAGGAGTTTTCCTATCTCTTCACTCTCCGCTCTTATTCAAATCTCTTGTAAGCGTTCTTCAGAAGGTCCTCTGCCTGTGCGGTCATGCCCTTGAGGATCTCCTCGCACGGATGCAGCTCCTTGAGCATACCCGCAATCTGACCGGACATAAAGGTGCCCTCCTCATAGTTGCCGTCCTGCACGGCCTTGCGCAGCGAACCGGCGGTTGCCTTCTCAAGCTCCTCAAGGGAGGCATCGGTGTTCTGCTTCTCGAGCTCGAGGCACTTGCGCGCCATCGGGGTCTTGAGCGAACGCACCGGATGACCGGACGGACGACCGGTAACTACGGTCGAAATGTCGGTTGCCTTGAGGACGAGTTCCTTATACTTTTCCGAAATCTGGCACTCCGGCGTTGCAAGGAAGATCGTGCCGCACTGCACGCCTTCGGCGCCAAGCATCATGGCAGCTGCCATGCCGCGGCCGTCTGCAATGCCGCCTGCGGCGATGACCGGAATGCTCAGTGCGTCTACGACCTGCGGAACGAGCGGCATGGTGGTCAGCTCACCGATGTGGCCGCCGCCTTCCATACCCTCTGCGATAACCGCATCTGCACCTGCGCGCTCCATGCGCTTTGCCAGTGCAACCGAAGCAACGACCGGCATAACCTTAATGCCTGCGTTCTTCCAGTCCGCGATATACTTGCCCGGATTGCCTGCACCGGTGGTCAGCACTTCGATCTTCTCGTCGATGGCCAGCTGTGCCAGATCGTCCGCATTCGGGGAGAGCAGCATGATGTTCATACCGAGCGGCTTGTCCGTGATGGCACGCGCCTTATGGATCTCCTCACGGATGTAATCGACCGGAGCCGCGCCGCCCGCGATAATGCCCAGACCGCCTGCCTTGGAAACCGCAGCAGCCAGATGGTGCTCCGCGATCCACGCCATAGCGCCCTGCACGATCGGATATTCGATACCGAGAAGTTCTGTGATCTTGGTTTTCATAGGTTTGTTCTCCCCTTTTTAATAGGTAGTAAATTATTATAACATATTTTAACGCAAATAATAGACAGCGTGCATATTTTAGACAATTTACCTTAAATTTGTCTAACAGATAATGCCGGACGGCTGCAAGAACCGTCCGGATTTATCCAATATTATAGTTTAATCACAAATGCGCCATAAGTCAAGCCTCCGCCGAAACCGGTGCAGACAATAGTCTGACCCTCCTTCAGCAGGCCGTTTTTACGCATTTCGTTCAGGCAGATCGGCACGCTTGCCGACGAGGTATTGCCGAAACGGTCCATATTGACGTAGATCTTCTCCTTCGGCAGATGGTATCTGCGTGCAATAACATCCAGAATGCGCAGATTCGCCTGATGCGGCACCACCCAGTCGATTTCCTCTGCGGTGACGCCCGCCCGCTTGAGTGCGGTGTCGATCGCAAGCGGTACGGCTCTTGCGGTGAAGCGCACGACCGGTGCACCCTGCATTTTCAGGAAACGCGCCTTCGGGTCCACCGTGCGGTCGCCGGAAAGCGGATCCTCGACCGGCAGGGCTTCCATGTGCAGGTACTCTGCACCCGAGCCGTCTGCCGCGGTGAAGGTGGACAGAATGCCAACCGTTTCGTCCTCGGTCGCCTGATAAACGGCCGCAGCGGCACCGTCGCCGAACAGAATGCAGGTCGAGCGGTCGGTGTAGTCCACGATGCGCGAAAGCGTTTCCGCCGATACAACCAGCACGGTCTTTGCCTTGCCGGATTTAATGTAGCTGTCCGCAATGTCGGTCGCGGAGACAAAGCCGGTGCAGGCATTGTTGATGTCGAACGCGCCGACCTGACGTGCCCCCAGCTTGTCCTGCAGGATAGACGCCGTATTCGGCGTGTTGGTATCCGGCGAGCAGGTGCTGACGAGAATGAGGTCAAGCTCCTCTGCGGTGATGCCTGCGTCCGCGAGTGCGTCCTGTGCGGCACCGAGCGCCAGCTCCCATGTATGTGTATTCTTTGCGATGCGGCGCTCGCGCACACCGGTGCGCTGCACGATCCACTCATCGCTGGTATCTACCATTTTTTCCAGCATGGCGTTGGTCAGGACAAAATCCGGAATGCAGGCGCCCGTGCCGATCAATTTACTGTTGATGATTTCCACGCTCCTAAAAAGTCCAAATCGCTCTCCCAAAAAGCGTGGAAAAGCGACAATAGTTAGATTGACAAAGTATTCTCCGACTATTATAATAAAAGCACAGTAGATTGTCAAGACAGACCGTTATTATTTAGCAACACTTTGTGCGAAAATATCTATTAAAATACGGTGCTGTCAGCGTTTGATTATTATTTTGGAGGAACGAAACGTGAACTACGGTTTTGCATTTTTCCCGGGTCAGGGCGCACAGGCCCCCGGCATGGGCAAGGATCTTTATGAGAACTCGCAGGCTGCCAAGCTGGTTTTTGAGGAAGCAAGCGAAGGCGCCGGTCTGGATGTAGCCAAGCTGTGCTTTGAGAGCGACAAGGCAACGCTCTCCCGCACGGAGAACAGCCAGATCGCGATTTTCACCCATTCCATGGCAGCCTGGGCTGCACTGAAGGAAGCAGGCGTGGAATTCAAGGCAGCGGCAGGCTTCTCGCTCGGCGAATACACCGCACTGGCGGCTGCAGGCGTTGTTTCCCTCGCAGACGGCGTGAAGATCGTTTCCATGCGCGGCAAGCTGATGCAGCAGGCAGCGGACTCGATCGACGGCGGCATGGCGGCTATCCTCGGTCTGGAGGACAGCGTAATTGAAGAAGCCTGCGCGAAGGTGACCTCCGGCGTGGTCCGTCCGGTAAACTACAACTGCCCGGGTCAGCTGGTTATCGCAGGTGAAAAGGCGGCTCTCGCAGAGGCGATCGAAAACTGCAAGGCTGCCGGCGCACGCCGTGCGCTCCCGCTTGCGGTATCCGGTGCATTCCATACCCCGCTGATGGAAAAGGCTGCCGCAGAGCTGCGCGCTTACGTTGCGGACTTTACCTTCTCCGCACCGAAGATGGATATTTACTCCAACCTCGACGGCAAGGTTTACGACTGCTCCGACCTGCCGGCACACCTCGAGCAGCACATGATCTCTCCGGTTCGCTGGACGCAGCTGGTGAAGAACGGCATGGCTGCCGGTCTGACCTCGGCGTGCGAGATCGGTCCGGGCAAGACGCTGACCGGCTTTGCGGGCAAGATCAGCAAGGAGCTGACCTGCAAGACCGTGCAGGATATGGCGGGCGTCGAAGCCGCCTGCCACTAAGGGGGACGCTGTCCCCCTTAGTTACCGAGGCAGTTTCCTTGGGAACTGCCTCGGATAACCCCCTCTCGTCCGCACGGCGGACGAGGCTCGGGACACGTGTCCCGAGGCAGTGGGATAAAAGTCAGGTACACGCCCTGACTTTTATAGAAAATTGAATGCGGCGCACTGCGGTGCGCCTGTCCTGCCTGTTTCTGCTTTGCCGAAATGCGGCAGGAGCTGCAAAAAAAATTGCACGCCCTTGGGCGTGCTCTTTTTTGCTGTGGAACGGTAAAATCCGCTTTATCCCAGGAAGCCCAAATGCTCCAGCAGAATTTTGAGACCCATCAAAATCAGCACGATACCGCCGAACAGCTCTGCGCGGGACTTGTACTTTGTGCCGAACACATGGCCGATCTTCACGCCGATGCACGACAGCACAAACGTGGTTGCACCGATGAACGACACCGCCAGAACGATATCGACCTGCAGGAACGCAAACGTCACACCGACCGCAAGCGCATCAATGCTCGTGGCAACCGCAAGCGGCAGCATGGTCATAAAGCGGAACGAATCGCTGACGCTTTCGTCATCGTGCTCGCGCGACTCGCGCACCATGTTTGCGCCAATAAGCCCCAGCAGCACGAAGGCGATCCAGTGATCAATGCTCGTAATGAGCGACTGAAAGCGCACGCCGAGTGCAAAGCCGATGAGCGGCATTAAAAGCTGAAAGCCGCCGAAATACAGTCCGCAGATGACCGCGTGCTTAGCCTTGAGCGTGCGCACGCTCAGTCCCTTGCAGACAGACACCGCGAACGCGTCCATCGACAGACCGACTGCGATCAAAAACAACTCCAGCAAACCCATTTTCTTGTCCTCCTCAGTCGTTTATCCGGCGGAAAACAGGCACAAAAAAAGACCCATCTGCCGCGTAGAACAGATAAGTCTCGTCATTTCATGCAAAACCAGAGGAGCGTCCTCCTCAGTATGTTGGCTCTGCCGCGCGGCGGAACAACCGCGCCGACTACTCCCTTATTGCGCTTTATGATAGCATATGCGCAGCCGAAAGTCAATATGCGGGCAAAATTGTTGCCCTATGCAAACCGAAAAGCCGATACGGAAACGGCGGCACAGGCTGTCCGGTGTGCCCGAACCGCGCAGGCGGTTCGCCCTGTCCGGGCGGGGAGCTTTGCCGTGAACCACAGCGGGGAATTGCCGCTACGCGCGGCAGGCGCACAAGAGGGTAGACAACCTGCGGTTTT